>CAYWNQ010000037.1:0-13893 GCA_964459695.1 uncultured Halobacteriales archaeon
ACCTCGTCGAGGCCGTCGCCGTCGCCGCGGGCCGTCTCCAGCGAGGCGAGCACGGCGTCGAAGTCCTCGGCGGCGGCCGGACTGATGTCCGCCGAGAGCGTCTCCCGGACCCGGGACATCGGCGGCGTCCGCAGCGTGAACTCCGGGGCCGCCGCCCAGGCGTCCTCGTAGGCCGCGTAGGCGTCGCCGACGAACGCCTCATCGTCGGTCGCGAGCCCGGCCACGGTTCCGCCGGCCTCGACGACGGCGACCGCGGCGTCCGGCGTGAGGAGGACCGTGTTGTCCGTGCCCTCGTAGCTCCGGAACGCGAGCCGGTCGGCGGCGACGAGGTCGGCGGCGCTGGCCGCCACGATGAAGTCCTCCATGAGGTCCTTGAGCGTCCGCTCGTCGGCGAGCACGCGCACCAGCGGGCCGTCGTCCTCGCCGAGCACCCCGACCAGCTCCTCGAGGGTCGATCCGTCCGGGTTCACGACGATCAGCTCGTCGTCCGCGGCGTCGACGGCCGCCGAGAGCACGTCGGCCACCGAGGACTCGAGCAGGTTTGTTTCCATGGTATTTTGTACGATGGTATTTTCCCATTTAATCCTATCGGTGGGTTCGACTCGCTGGACACCGGCGCTGGCCGGCGCCGGAGTCAGGCCAGCTCCGACGCCACGTCGTCGCTCGCACGCACCTCCCCGTCGAGGACCACGGGGACGGACCGTTCCCGGCAGAGCGCCCGCAGCTCCGCCGGCGTCATCGTCGTCCGGGCGACGGTGCCGTACAGCAGCCGGCGGCCGTCGAACGGGTCGCGGTAGCGCCGCCCGGCGACGCGGGGCGAGGTGACCCGGTACTCGACCTCGAGGGTCTCTCCCTCCGGCTCGACGACCAGGACCGCCGGATGGCCGTAGGCGGGCGCGACCGCGACCGTGCCGTCGCCGACGACGGCGTAGTCCTTGCCCGTCATCACGCTGCCCCGGGCGAACTGCATCGCACGCTCGAACGCGAGGCCGGCACCGAGCAACCGAGCGAAGGCCGTCCCGACGGTGGCTGCCTGGTCGTCGAGCACCGCGGTCAGGGTGACCGCGGCGGCGCTCGCCCCGGCCCGGACGAGTTCGCGTCCCTCGTGGACCGAGCCGCACGCGTTCAGGAACACCGTCCGCGTCCCGACGTCTCCGAGCGAGGCTGCCGCCAGGGTCCCGTCGGGACAGACGAGACCGTCGACCTCGCAGTGCCCGACGTAGTGGACCAGGTCGCCACTGTCCTCGAAAGTGCGGCCAAGGGCCGACGTCGACAGCCGCTCGCGGACCGTGACCTCCACCGGGGTGCCGGCGACGCCATCCCGGTACACCTCGGCCACGGACCCCTCCCCGACCATCTCCTCGTCATTGAGCACGAGGTCCACCGTCAGCGGGGCGCCCGTCCCGGACGCCGCTCGTCGGTTCTCGTGGGCCGTCGCCCCGGTGGTGAACGCGTCGATGGGCGTGCCGTCCGCCAGCCACGCGTGGGCCTCGCCGGCCCCCAGCACCGGATCCACCGGGGCGACAGACGGGGCCTCTCCCGGGTCGCGGAAGAAGTCGTCCAGCGAGCGCTGGAGCAGTTCCTGACCGTCCATCGGCGTCGACTCGGCGAGGTAGACCAGGCTCAGCCGGTCGAGGAGGTAGGGGAGACACCGCGCCCGGTCGGGGGTCGGGTCGACGTACGTCGACAGGGGCCAGGACGGTGTGGAGATCGACTCCCGGGGGACCTCCAGGTACCGCAGGAGTCGATCGGTCGGCGACTCGTCCCCGACGGACCGCGCCACCGGCGGGTCGGAGGCCCCTGCGGTGGGACGGACCGCAGCGTCGAGGCCGAAGACCCGCCGGAGGAGCGACGCCACCTCGTGCTGGAACTCCGGGAGCCGGTCGAACGTCCGGATCGGCCCGTCGCCGTGGAGAGCGGGGGGTCCCTCGCCCACCGAGAGCGTGGCCCCGAGGTAGTACCCCAGGGGGGCCGCGACGAGGACGTGGGCCAGGTCGTCGGGGACCACCAGCTCGAGGCAGGTGTCGGGGCGGGCCGCCGCGACGCGTTCCGGGACGTGTTCCTCGCCCAGTTCCAGCCGCGGCGGATGGGCCCGGAAGACCGGATGTGAACGGTCCGGGCCGGTGGTTCGCAGTGCCGCGCTCGCGGCCGAGACGTAGGTCGCGAGCCCCGACGGGGTGGGCGGGACGGTGACGGTGGCCGGCGGCGGCTCGTCGGCCACGAATCCAAGCGAGACCACCCGGTCGTCCCCGAACGCGAGCGTCGGCGCGGCGGGGTCGCCGGCCAGCTCCGCACGTCCCTCGAACGCGAGCGCCACGCCGGGGTCGGTGTCGACCGCGAGCGGGTCGGCGCCGTCGCCGGTCACCGTCGAGGGCGCGTCCAGCGGCTGGTCCGTTCCCGCGACCTGCCCGGGCAACCGGAGTTCGCCGACGGCGCCGGCGACCGCGGCGTCGACCGGGACGCCCAGAGGAACCTCGGGCGGGCGGGGGCGCCAGCCGTCGACGCCGACGGTGACCTGACCGGCGCTGCCGCGGGCCACGACGCCGTCGTCGGTCACCGCCCACTCGACCATGTGTGGCCGTGGTCACTCCCGGAGTTCATAGACCTGCCGGAGCCCTCGACGTCCGGGGCCGCAGTCGGGAGGACGGGTCGATGGCCGAGGCCGACGGGATCCCACCGGACCCCCGGACTGCGTCGTGGCCGAGGGCCGGTTCGTCGGCAGCTCGTGACTGCACCGACGAGACCCGACGTTTATGGCGGATGACGCGGCCAGCGTCGCCGTGCCCTGACCGCTCGACCGGGTCGGTCGAGACAGTCGCGCGACGCGCCGGCCCGGATACCGCCCCCAGGCGTCGCCTGCTCGCCCCGTCGCCGATCCCGGCCCGGTCACTCCCAGCCCGATCGGAGCCGCTCCCGCGCCCGCGCCACGGCCGCCTCGTCGCCGGTCCGGAGGTACTCCCCCACCGCCCGGGCGACGGCGACGAGCCGCTCGGCTTCAGCCGGTGGCACCTCGCCGTCCAGCGCCGACACCCGGGCGGTGTGCTGGTCGAGGCTCCCGAGCACCGACTCCGCCGCCTCGTCGGGCTCCTCGGCCAGGTAGGTCCGGAGGTCGTCGGCGTAGGCCTCGACCGCGTCGACGATCCCGAGCCCGCGGGCGGCCCGGAGCGACTCCGGGACCGCATCCGGCGCAGGGCGGTCCCCGTCGGCCGACAGCAGTGCCAGCAAGTGGCGTTCGGTCGCCTCGTCGACCCGCATCCGCCGGGCGACCGCCGCGCCCGCGTGCCGGAGCTCCGTCGCCCGCAGGAACTCCTCGTCCAGCGGCCGGATCTTCCCACCGACCACGAAGCCGCGGTCGCGGCAGTACTCCCTGGCAGCGTCGACCGCCATCTCCGCCGCCCGGGACGGCGACTCCTCGGTCGCGGCCCGGGCCGCCGACAGGTCGAGGTCGGCGTCCGTGCCGGTGTGGAGCCGGCGGTCGTCGTCGAGCCCGACGCTGTGGACGCTGCCACAGTCCGGACACTCGACGCTGCCGGTCTCGTAGTACGACCACGTCGTGCCGCAGTCGCGACACTCCCGGCGGCCACGGACCTTCATGCAGCGGCCTTGGGCCGGCCGCCCCAAAACTCCGCCGACGGTCGGACAGCCGGACCTGCACCACCCGACGAGTTAAGGACCCCGCCGGCGTACCGTCGAGCGCCGATGACTCGACACGGCTCCACCGTCGCCGACACGGAGGATAGAGGAAGCCGCCGGACGGCGGCTGATCGAGAAATTCCCGGTCGGTGAGCCGGTCGTCTCGACCGACGGCGGCGACGTCGTGGTCTCGCTGGGGACCGACACGCACGTCCTGGACAGCGCAGCGGCCGCATCGCTGCGCGACGCCCTCGGCGAGGCGCTGACCCGTCGCGAGGAGTACCTCCACACCGCCGGCACCCACCGCGAGGACGGCAGCTACGTCGTGGAGCGCCGCGGCGCCGACTCGGCGGGCCACCGGAAGGTGTTCGACTCCTTCGACCGGCTCGGCCGCCTCTACGAGCGCCTCCCCCCGGAGTTCACCGCCGATGACGTCGGACGGACCGGCCTGACTGGCGGGCGCCGGCACATGCTGGTGCACCACCTCGCTGAGCACCCGTCGTTCGACTGTGCCCTCGTCGCCCGCCAGCCGCTGACCGCGGCCAAGGATGGGGGTGAGCCGGGAGCGTAGGCCGTCAGTACTCCAGGTCGTCGGTGTACCGGTCCAGCGCGACCACCGCGGCCAACCCGACGACGGCGGCCCCGACGACCACGACGGCCCGCGCCGGCGTCCAGGTTGCCACGGCGCCTGCCACCTCCTCGACCGGCGCCCGGAGCGCGCCGACCATGAGGCTCACCAGGAAGGCGAGCGTCACCGCCCGGGAGCGCGCGAGCGCCCACCGGACGGCGTGTGCGACCGTCAGCAGGCCGACCACCGCCCCCGTCACGAACACGGCCACCGGAACCCCGGCCTCGACGACGCCCCCGGCGTCGCCGGCGAGTGCCACCTCGGCCAGTTCGGCGACGAAGGTCCCGGGGAGATCCGACGCGTACTCGTACAGCCCGAGCAGGACCAGGAGGAAGGCCCCGGAGACGCCCGGGAGCACCATCGCCACCACCGCGACCGCGCCGGCGCCGAACAGCACCGCCAGCGACGGGTCGGTCGCCCCGGCGCCGGAGGCTCCGGCGATAAGGAACGCGAGCACGAACCCCACCGAGGCGGCGATGCCACGCCCCGGCGTGTCGACGGAGACGTGGCGGTACAGCACCGCGGCCGACGCCGCGATGAGCCCGGCGAAGAAGGCGTAGGTCACCGCTGGGACGGCTTCGATGGCCGCGTGCATCACGGTCGTGAGGGCGACGACCGCCGTGGCGATGCCCGCGCCGAGCGCCAGCAGGAACGGGACGTCCATCGCCACGACCGTGGCGAGGAAGGTATGGCGGCCGTCGGCGGTGTGGAGGCGTGCGAGGTGGACCAGGGCGCGGGGGTCGAGCGCCGTCAGGGCCGCGATGAGCCGCTCGTAGATGCCGACGATGAGCGCGATGGTCCCGCCCGACACGCCGGGGACGGCGTCGGCGGCACCCATCGCGACGCCCTTGAGGTACACCACGAGCCAGGGGCGAGGGTCGAGGCGACGGCGGTCCGCCGTCGACTCCCCGTCCCGGGCGTCGTCCATCGTCAGGCCGGTGGCGCCCTGGCGGCGGTGCTGTTGCCGGTGGACCCGTCGGAGCCCTCGTCGCCACCCAGCTCGGCGACGACCTGCTCCTCGAGGGTCACCTGGACGGGCGAGGTGTCCTCGCCGAGGACCCTGGCCTCGGACACCTCGGTGGTCGCCCGGAACCGCGAGATCGTCCCGTTGTCGACGCTCGGGCTGGTGGTCTGGATGGTGTAGTTCCCGACGGCCCGCACTGAGACGTTGGTGTAGCCCTCAGCGGTGCCCCAGTTCTCGTAGCCGGTCGTCGAGTACGGCAGCGTCATCGTGAACGACCCGTCGGGGCCGGTCTCGGCGAACTGCCGGTAGGTGAAGTTCCGGCCGGTGTTGGTCCGCATCCGGACGAACGCCGAGACGGTCGCGTCGGCGGGGCCCTGGCCGCGCACGGTCGCGCCCTCGACCCGCTCGAAGGTCTTCACGGCGGGTTCGCGGAACCGCGTCGGCGAGATCTGGGGGTTGACGTGGACCAGCCGGTAGTGCTCCAGCGCCGAGATGCGTTCGGTCGGCGTGGCCGGATAGCCGCCGAGCTGCGAGGACGACCCGTTGTTCAGCAGCTTGCCCTCGCAACCGTCGGCGCCGTCGGTCGCCACGTACTGCCGGGCCTCCTGCGTGGAGTTGAACAGTCTGGTGACCTGGCCCTCAGAGGGCGCGATGGCGAACTGGTTCCCGCTCTCCTGGCCGGTGACGCAGCGCCAGTCGGTGACCATCGTCTGCTGGGGGGCCAGCCCACTCCGGCCGGCCTCACGGGCGCTACCGTGGAGCTGGAAGAGCCGGACCCGCATCGTGTGGTACGACCGGTTGGTCTGCACGACGTTGAGCAGCCGCCCCTGCTCGGAGTAGACCCGGAAGAACGCGTCCCGCTGGGAGAGGTCGGCCCGCTGGTAGAACGCCGTCGGGGCGGCGTACTTCCGCGAGGGGCAGACCGCGATGCCGTCGGCGCCCGCCGAGCTCACGACGCCCGACGGACACCGGATGCCGCCCCGCGCGGAGTAGGCCCGCTCGGCGGTGCCGAGCAGACTGTCGACCATCACGTACCTCGTCTGTTCGCCCGAGTCGCTCACCAGGAGGTCGTTGGCCGTCGTCTCGTTGGTGGCCAGCAGGAAGTGCGCGGCGGTGGTCGCGCCCTGCTGGAACGGGTTGGCCACCGGCGCCCGGTGGCCCAGCATCGTGATCCAGTGACCGTAGTCCCACCACGATATCACGCCGTACTCGCCGTCCCTGTAGGCGAAGTCGTCGGTCTGTCCGTAGGTGCCGTAGAACTCCAGGCGCCCGGCGTTGCCGCCCTGATCGTAGGCGCCCTGCTCGGGGGTGTTCTCCTCCAGCCAGTCCAGGCTGTCCTCCCAGGTGGTCACGGCGCCGGGGTTCGACCGGTTGTCCGCCGTCGCCAGCGCGTTGTCGCTGGCGGCGGCCAGTGGTGCCCCGACGACGAGCACGACGGCCACCACCGTCAGGACCTGGTATACCTGCACGTCGCCCAGGTCCTCGGCCACCTCGCCGACGTCGACGAGGTCGTAGGCCCACTGGGCGATGACCGCCGTGAAGCCGGCCACCGGGAGGGCCAGGTAGTAGTCGAAGCGCCGCTGGGTGAGCGTGGCCATGATCAGCACCACCGCCCACAGCAGGGCCAGGACCGCGCCCGCCCGCGGGGTGTCGTCGGTGACGGCGTTCCAGAGCACGAGCAGCCACCCGAGGCCGGCGGCGTACAGCGCGAGGCCGTAGGAGTCGTAGAAGAAGCCCAGCGCGTCCTCCAGCGGGAGGGGCTGGGCCTCCGCGACCGTCCGCTGGGCCGCGCCCGCGTCGTAGCCGACGATGCGGACGGCCTGGTTCAGGAAGAAGTCGAACGCCTGCGGGAGGGCGACGGCGAACGCTCCCATGCCCGCCGCCGCGATGGCGGCGATGGCCACCGGGTAGTACACGCGGGGGACGTCACGGCGGTCCCAGACCCGCGCGAGCCACGCCATGAACGCACAGCCCAGCGCCACCAGCACGGCCAGGACGGGGTGGACGAGGGTGAAGTCGGCGGCGCTGAGGTCGAGGTTGCGGACCCGGACCAGCATGAGCGCGGCGGT
This sequence comes from uncultured Halobacteriales archaeon, assembly GCA_964459695.1. Taxonomy (GTDB): domain Archaea; phylum Halobacteriota; class Halobacteria; order Halobacteriales; family Haloarculaceae; genus CAYWNQ01. The sequence continues at coordinate 7,295 of CAYWNQ010000037.1, forward strand.
GACGAGCATCATCGTCGCGCCCGAGATGGCGACGTGGTCCGGCGAGAGCCCGCGGACGTAGTGGGCCGACATCGCGACGGCCAGCCCCAGCGCGAGGATGCCCAGCAGGAAGACGCCGGGTGGCCAGGTCCAGAGGTACAGTGCGATGCCGACTCCGGCGGCAGCGGACCACCACAGCGTCGGCTTGAGCGCGTCCCAGTCGCGGGACTCGAACAGCTCCCACACCGGCAGCTCCCGCTGGGCGACGTCAAGCGCCACGAGCACGAGGACGAAGGCGACGGCGTGGAAGAACGCCTCGGCGACGTGGTGGTCGGTGAACCCAGCGACCGACCGGGTCAGCAGTTCGCCCGGCGTCAGCGCTATCAGTAGCGCGCCCGTGAGCCCGCCGAGCCGACCGGCCAGGCGCTTGCCGAGGTAGTACACCGGCACGACGGTGGCGGCGCCGAACACCGCGGGCGCGAACAGGTGGACCATCCGGACCGTGTGCTCGGAGGGCGAGCCGAGCCCGACGACGAGCGCCGCGGTGGCAATGAGCTGGTCGTACAGGGTCCCGAACTGGCCGACCCGGGTCCCCGTGGGGAAGCTCGTCCAGACGTCGAACGGCATCGTGAACGGCCAGTGGCGCACCGTGTACTCGACCATCCGGTAGTGATACCAGGGGTCGTTGCCGGCGAACAGCACCTCGCCGTCGACGACGTACGCCTGCCAGTTCTTGGCACGGACCCAGAGCATGAACGAGAACAGCGCGGCGAGGACGGGGACGTGATACCACCGCCGGAGGGCCTCGACGTCGGAGACGGATTCGACCGCCTCCGCCACCTGCTCGGTGCGTTCGCTCATTGGCGAAGCGGTAGCCCAAAACGCGCATAAGCCTTTTGACCTCCGGATTGCGACGGGGAGTTCCGGAATCGCTCGGTGGAGTCCGTCATCGGGGTGGGCTGGACCGGAGGTCCCTCGGACCGTACGAGCGGGAGGGCGGTCCGAGGTAGCCGTGTGGCCATCGGAGATCCTCCGGGGACACCCTCAAGGCGACGACCCACCATCCCCTCACCATGCAGGAGACCCGCGCACGGATCCTCGGGGCCCTCGACGAGGGGCCGACGACCGGCCCCGCGCTCGCCGAGGACCTGGACGTCTCGCGTGCCGCCGTCTGGAAGCACGTCGAGGCGCTCCGGGAGGCCGGGTTCGCCATCGAGAGCGGCCCCGAGGGCTACGTCCTGGAGGGGGTCCCGGCCTACGGCGGGCCGGCGGTGGAGTACGGTCTCGAGGCGCCGTTCGACGTCGAGTACCACGACGCCATCGACTCCACCAACCGGCGGGCGCGCGAACTGGCCGCCGACGGTGCCGCCGACGTCGTCGTGCTCGCCGACGAGCAGACCGGCGGCCGCGGGCGGCTGGACCGCGAGTGGGCTTCGCCCTCCGGCGGCGTGTGGGCAAGCCTCGTGCTCCGGCCCGACCTGCCGACCTCGCGGGTGCCGGTGCTGACCCTGGCCGCCGCCGTCGCCGTCACCACCGCGGCCCGGGAGGCCGGCGTCGACGCCCGGATCAAGTGGCCCAACGACGTGCTGGTGCGCGGGACCTCCGACGACGCGAAGCTCGCCGGCGTGCTCACCGAGATGGAGGGCGAGGCCGACCGGGTCTCGTGGGTCGTCGTCGGCGTCGGCGCGAACGTCAACGTCGACGCGCGAGCCCTGCCACCCGGCGCCACCAGCGTGGCCGAGCAGGTCGGGGTGGTGGACCGGCGGCGGTTCGTCCAGCGGCTGCTGGCGGCCTTCGACGGCTACCGCGACGACCCGGAGGCGACGCTGTCGGCCTGGCGCGACCACGCGGCGACGCTCGGCCAGCGGGTGCGCGTCGAGACGCCCGCGGCGACCGTCGAGGGCGAGGCGGTCGACGTCGAGCTCCCCGGAACGCTCGTGGTCGAGACCGCCGCCGGGCGCCGACGGGTCGCCGCGGGGGACTGCGAGCACCTCCGGCCGGCGGAGTAGCGGCCTACTCGTCCTCGCCGGCGTCGCCGACCCGCACCGTCAGCACGGGCACCTCCGAGGACCGGACGACGCGCTCGGCGACGCTGCCCAGCAGCAGCCGGTCCAGGCCGCCCCGGCCGTGGGTTCCCATGCAGATCAGGTCACACCCTTCCCGGGTGGCGTACCGGACGATCTCGCGGGCCGGCGACCCCTCCAGCAGTGCCCGCTCGGTGGCGACGTCGCCGGCGCGGCGCTCGGCCTCGTCGAGTGCGGCCTCGCCCTCCTCGGTGAGCATCTCGTCGACGCCCTCCCAGGTGGTCTCCATCGGGAGGTTGGCGAACGAGGCGGTGTTGACCACGTAGACCAAGTGGAGGTCGGCGCCGTGGACGGCGGCGAGGTCGACGGCGTGGTCGACGACCCGCGCCATGCCCGCCGAGCCGTCCGTCGGGACGAGGATGCGCCCGTACATCGGTACCGTGGCGCACGGTTCGCCGGGCGGGGGTAAAACGTTGCCGGCGGTTTCCCGCCTCAGTGGCCGCTGGCGCCCTCGTCGTCGGGGGAATCGATGCCGTACAGGTACAGCGCAATGGCCAGCACGGGCAGCGAGGTGACCACCATGCCGCCGAACTGGAGGAAGCCGGCCTCCGGATGGACGCCCTGGGTCTCGAGGTGGGCGCCGTACAGGACGATGGCGAGTCCCACCAGCGTGACGGGGACGACCAGTTCGGGGATGGGCGTGTCGCGGTCCATGGTCGTGGTCGGGGTCCCGAGGGACTTATATCTGTATTCCCACCGGTGGGGACGATTCGCGGCTATCTGGACGATCCGTTGACCATCGTCGGGAAGCTCTGACTGCTCCACTGGAACCGCGCGGAACGCCCCGAGGCGCTGGACCGCGCCCAGGCTCGACGGATCCAGCCACTAGTCCGTCCGCTCGGGCAGCACGACCTCCGCAACGTCGTCGACCCCGGCCCGCCGGACCACGGCCCGGACCGGCTCTCGCGCCCCCGCGAGGTTGTCCGAGTCGCCGTCGAGCACGAGTAGTCGGGCCGGCCGGCCCTCGGCGAGGACGCCGCAGTCCAGGCCGGCGATCTCGGCACCGGCGTGGGTCGCCATCCCCAGGACCTCGGTCGCGCTCGCGTCGAACAGCTTCGCGGCGAACTCCATCTCCCGGAACATCGTCGGGGCGTTCAGCATCACGTTGTCCGTACCGAGCGCGAGGGTGGTGCGCTCGAGCAGGGCCTCGACCGGCGGGAGGCCGACGCCGGTCACCAGGTTCGACCGCGGGCACACCACCACGGGGATCTCGCTGTCGGCGACGCGGTCGAGGTGCAGCGCCTCGGCGTGGACCATGTGCACCAGGAAGTCCGGGTCCAGGTCCAGGGCGGGGTTGACGTCGGCGGCGTCGCGCTCGCCGGCGTGGATGCCGAACGGCTTGCCGGCCTCGGCGGCGGCCCGACGCTCCCGGGTGAAGTCGTCGTCCCGGGCGCCACTGGCCCCGAAGCCGTCGGCCGCATTGAGCGCGTCGACCGAGCCGCGGCCGAACACAACCGGGTCGACGCGGGCGTCGGCGACGGCCTCGCGCAGCATCGCCACGCCGTCGACGCCGCCTTCCCGGAACTCGAGGAACGCGCCGGTGCCGGCCCGCTCCATGAACCGGACCGAGCGGGCCATCGCCGCGACGGTCTCGGCGGGGTCGGCCGACCGGAGCAGACGGTGCTTGAGGCCGTCCGGCGGCGCGACGAGCTCGTCGAGCGACAGCCCGCCGCCGGCCTCCTTGGCGATGGAGTCGCCGACGTGGGTGTGGGCGTTGACGAACGCCGGGAGCACGACGTCGTCGCTGGCCACGCTCGCCTGCTCGACCCCGACGACGGTGCCGTCCTCGACGACGACCCGGCCCTCGACGGGCTCGAACTCGCGGCCGCGGAGGACGGTGCCCTCGAGGACGCGCTCGGCCATGGTCAGAACTCGTCCAGCCGCGCGTGCAGGCCCTGGCGGACCTCGACCACCAGCGCGTCGAGGTCGAGACCGAGCACCGACTCCGCCGCCCCGCCCACCGCGTCGGCGTGGGCCTCGGGGGCGTAGACGCCCATCCGCCACTGCTCGTGCTGGGCGGTCCGGAGGGCCTCGACCAGCGTCGACTGGGAGGACAGCGCCCGGACCTCGCCGTTGACCACGACCCGGCTGGAGGACTCGGTCATCTCGGGCTCGTCGGGCACGTCGAGGATGACCGCCTCGCGGTCGACCCCGGTCCGGTCGGCGATGTCGCGCTCCAGGTCCCGCAGGCGGTCGTGGCCCGCGTCCAGCAGTTCGTCGGGCACGTCGTCGATCTCGGCCCACACCGCGCGCTTGTACAGTCGGCGCTCGGTGAGCCGGTCGCCGAACCCGCTGGTCTCCGGCGTGTCCCGCAGCGCGACCAGCAGATCGTGGTCGTCCATCCGGCGCAGCGTCCCGGCGTCGACCTCGCCGGCGGCGAGCAGGCGCTCGCTGGCGCGCCGGAGCATGGCCTTGGACACCCGGGCGGCGTGGTGGCGGTAGACGGTCGGGTTCATCAGCGCCCGGGCGATGAGCAGCGACTCGGCGGCCTGGACGTTGCCCTCGGCGAGCACGAGGTCGCCCTCGACGAACCGCAGCGCCCGCACCAGCCGCCCGGGGTCGATGGTGCCGTAGGGGACGCCGGTGTGGTGGGCGTCCCGGACCAGGTAGTCCATCCGGTCGACGTCGAGCTCGCCCGACACCAGCCCGCCCAGCTCGCCCTCTCCCCGGACGAGGCCGGCGACGACCCCCGGGTCGAGGTCGTGGCTCACCAGGACCCGGGCGACCTCGCCGCTGTCGAGCAGGTCGTCGACCTCGTCGTGCATCCGGCCCGTGTGGCGGGCGATGAGGTCCTCGACGTTGTGGCTGTAGGGGCCGTGGCCCACGTCGTGCAGCAGCGCCGCCGCCCGCACCCGCTCGGCCTGCGCCTCGGAGACGGCAAGGTGCTCCAGCGCGCGGTCGGCGAGGTGGTAGACGCCCAGCGAGTGCTCGAACCGGGTGTGGTTGGCCGAGGGGTACACCAGCCGGGCGGTCCCGAGCTGCTTGACGTGCCGGAGCCGCTGGACCACCGGCGTGTCCAGCAGGTCCGCCGCCACGCCCGCGACCTCCACGTGGTCGTGGACGCTGTCCTTGATCGTGGTCATTGGCGGGGCTTCTCGCCCACCGGACAAGAACCTTCAGGAGTCCCGCCGGCGTTCAGGCCGGGTTCGCCACGTCCAGCACGTCCAGGGCGGCCTCCCCGACCGCGTCGGCGTGGGCCTCGGGGGCGTAGACGCCCAGCCGCCACTGGTCGCGTCGGGCGGCCCGCAGCGCCGACGACAGCGCCGAGACGTCCTCGAGCCGCCGCACCATGCCGTCGACGACCACGCGGGTCCGGGACTCGGTCAGCTCCGGCCGGTCGGGCACGTCGACGACCACCTCGTGGGGGGCGACGCCGGCTCGCTCCGCGATCTCGCGCTCGGCGGAGCGCTGGTCGTCGTGGTCCACCCCCGGGACGCCGGCGGGCACCCCGTCGAGGCCGACCCAGACCGCCCGCTTGTACAGGTCCCGGCGCTCGATGCGTGGACCGAGCTCGGTGTGCTCGACCAGCGCCACCAGCAGGTCGTGGTCGGCCAGCCGGCGGAACGCCCCGGCGTCCACGACGCCCTCGGCGAGCAGCGCCTCGCAGGCACGGTCCAGCATCACCCCCGCGATGCGGGAGACGTGGTGGCGGTAGACGATGTCGGTCATCAGCGTCCGGGCCACCAGCAGCGCCTCCGCCGTGCGGACGTTGCCCTCGGCGAGCACCAGCCCGCCCTCGCGCAGCTCGAGCGCCCGCACCAGCCGTCCGTGGTCGATGGTGCCGTAGGGGACGCCGGTGTGGTGGGCGTCTCTGACCAGGTAGTCCATCCGGTCGACGTCGAGCTCGCCCGACACCAGCCCGCCCAGCTCGCCCTCCCCGCGGATCAGCGCGGCGACCCGGTCGACGTCGAGGCCGTGGTCGGCGAGCACGTCCGCGGCGGCGGTCCCCGGCAGCAGGTCGCCGACCTCGTCGTGGTGGCCCTCGCCGTGGCGGGCCAGCACGCCCTCGGTCTGGTGGCCGTAGGGGCCGTGGCCCACGTCGTGCAGCAGCGCCGCGGCGCGGACGTGGTCGGCCCGGTCGCCCTCGACGCCGAGCTGGTCCAGCGCGCGGTCGGCGAGGTGGTAGACGCCCAGCGAGTGCTCGAACCGGGTGTGGTTGGCCGACGGATAGACCAGCCGGACGGTCGAGAGCTGCTTGACGTGGCGCAGCCGCTGGAGCAGCGGCGTATCCAGCAGGTCCGCCGCCACCGGGTCCAGGGTGACGTAGTCGTGGACGCTGTCCTTGACCGCGTTCATCGCACTCGCCCTCCGTCGGCGGGGGTGAAGTAGGTTTGCGACTCGGCGTCGGTGGGAGCTCCGGACCGCAGGCTACGACAGGACCGAAACCACCCCGCTGGAAGGCCCCAATACTGACCGCACCTTCGGGCCTGACGGACGGCACCGCCCGGAAGGCCCCGAGGCGCTGGACTCGGGCGGCGCTTGCGGGTCGCTTCGCTCACGGTTCGCTCCGCTCACCGTTCGCTCATTCGGCGACGC
>CAYWNQ010000038.1:0-13739 GCA_964459695.1 uncultured Halobacteriales archaeon
CGAAGCCACGCGTGCCTCTCACCACGACCACCGCCGGAAAGCCCCCGCTCGACCGTCCGCGACGCTCGCGGCTCCCTGCGGTCGCCGCTCGCATCGACGTGGTCTCGCTCGGTCGCTGCGCTCCCTCGCTCCGACCACGCAGCTCGCGGCTCCCTGCACCGCCGGCAGAGCGACGCTCTGGCGAGCCCTTGCTCGCTTCGCTCGCGAGGCCGCCGTTCGAGCGCGTCGAGGCGCTGACTGGCTCACGGTTCACTGTGTTCACCGTTCGCCCGGTCGGCGGCGCTCCCGGTTGTTGCCTCCGGCGCCTCTCTCGCAGGTTCGGAGCCGCGAGGCCCGCGTCCACCGTTCCGCACTGTTTATACGGACCCATCCGGAAACGCCACACATGCCACGGGAGCAGAACGAGGTACGGGACCTCCAGGAGGGCAACTACGTCATGATCGACGACACGCCCTGCGTCATCAACGGCTACTCCACCTCCAAGCCCGGCAAGCACGGCAGCGCCAAGGCCCGGGTCGAGGGCGAGGGCGTCTTCGACGGCCAGAAGCGCAACTTCACGCAGCCGGTCGACGCGAAGATCTGGGTCCCCATCATCGAGCGCAAGCAGGGCCAGGTCGTCTCCACCGGCGACGGCGAGATGCAGGTGATGGACCTGGAGTCCTACGACACCTTCACGATGCGCGTGCCCGGCGACGTCACCGTCTCGCCCGACGACGAGATAGAGTTCCTCGAGTACGAGGACCAGCGCAAGATCGTCCAGACGTAGATGGCCTTCCCCGGGGCGTCCGCCGACCGCGAGGATGCGGCCTACGTCCTCGTCGGCGCGCCGCTGGACCGCTCGGCCTCGTTCCGCCCCGGCGCCCGGTTCGGTCCCGACCGGGTCCGCCGGTTCGCCCGCACCTTCGACGACTCCGACCGCCGCACCGGCCGGCGGTTCTCCGAACTCGCCGTCCACGACGCCGGCGACCTCGGCGCCGGCACCGACGCCGGGGAGTACCTCGCGGTGCTCGCCGGCGACCTCGGCGACGCCGTCGACGCCGGCGCGGTGCCGCTGGTGGTCGGCGGCGAGCACACCGTCACCGTCGCGGGGATCCGTGCCACCGACCCCGACGTCGTCGTCTGTCTCGACGCCCACCTCGACCTCCGGGCCGAGCACGGGGGCGACCCCTACAGCCACGCGACGACGCTGCGCCACGCCATCGAGGTCGCCGACGAGCTGGTCGTGCTCGGCGCCCGGACCGGCTCTCCCGGGGAGTACGACCGGGCCGACGCCGACGACGTGCGGGTCGTCGCCCCCGAGGCGGTCCCGGACTGGTCGCCGCGCTACGCCGCCGACGCCGACGTCTACTGCAGCGTCGACGTCGACGCCGCCGACCCCGGCTTCGCGCCGGGCACCGGGACGCCCGAGCCGTTCGGGCTCGCGCCCCGCGAGATGCGAACGGTGGTCCGGCAGGTGGCGCCCGACGCCGTCGGCTTCGACGTCGTGGAGGTCACCGACCACGACGACGGCCAGGCCGCGTCGCTGGCCGGGAAGCTGCTCCGGGAGTTCGTTTATACCCACGCCGCCGCAGTGGACTGACATGGAGCTCCCGGATCTGGTCGCCCGGCTGGACGAGCGGCTGGCCGTCGACGCCTACGCCGACCTCGACGCCTCGGCCAACGGCCTCCAGGTGGGGCCCGAGACTGGGACGGTCGAGCACGTCGCGTTCGCCGTCGACGGCGTCCTCGCCACCGTCGAGGCGGCCGCCGACGCCGGCGCGGACCTGCTGGTGACCCACCACGGCGTCGTCTGGGGCGGCCTCGACCGGGTGACCGGCGGGACCTACGACCGGGTCGCCGCGCTGGTCGAGGCCGACCTGCCGCTGTACGTCGCGCACCTGCCGCTGGACGGCCACGACGAGCTGGGCAACGCCGCGCGGCTCTGCGAGCTGCTGGACCTCGAGGTGACCGGGCCGTTCGGCGAGCTGGGGCCCGAGCACGTCGGCCAGCGCGCCCGCGCCGCCGAGCCGCGACGGCCCGGGGCGCTGCGGGAGACGCTCGCGGCGGAGCTCGAGCACGCCGGCGCGGGCGTGCGCCACCTGGACTTCGGGCCCGACCGCGTGGCCGACGTCGCGGTCGTCACCGGCTCGGGCGCCGACTGGCTGGCGGAGGCCAGGCGCGAGGGCGTCGACGCGCTCGTCACCGGGGAGGGCAAGGGGAAGCTGTACCACGAGGCCCGCGAGGCCGGCGTCCACGTCTACCTCGCTGGCCACTACGCGACCGAGACCCTCGGCGTCCAGGCGCTCCAGGCGGTCGTCGAGGGGTGGGGCCTCGAGACCACCTACGTCAGCCACCCGACGGGGCTCTGACGGCACGGAGGTCGAGGCGGCTCCGCCGACCGCGCTCAGTCGGCCCCGCCTGGCGAGCGCGCCGTGAAGAACGCCTCGACGTCGACGTCCGCGCCCACCTCGCCGGGGAGTTCGCCCGGCGACTCGTGGGGCCGGCCGACCACGATGTCGCCGGCGCGCTGGCGACCGACGCCGGGGACCGCCGTCAGCTCCGCAAGCGACGCACTGTTGAGGTCCAGCGGGTGGGGCACGCCGGTCACCGACCGGTAGCCGTGGTCGGTGACCGCGACGTCGACGGTCTCGCCCAGCGGGCGTTCGCCGGGGAGGCCCACCAGCAGCGGGTAGGTGCCGAGCTGCCGGCCGAAGGTCCGGCCGTCCTCGTGGTACTCCAGGTGGACGTCGGGCAGCACGGTGCCGGGCGGCACCACCCGCTGGAGCATCGGGTTGTCGACCTCCTCGCGGATCTCGCGCTTGTAGCTGGCGAATCGGTCCTTGTGGGCCTCGGCGACGTCGGTCCCGGTGTCGCTCATCTCGGTGCCCTCGAAGGCCATCACCTGCCGGACGTTGATCCGCCGGAGCATGAGGTCCTCCGCGAGCACGCGCTCGAGGAACCGGCGGTTGTGCTCGAACGTCTCGGCCCGCTCGCCCTCGAGCCCGTGGACGAGGTTGATGCCGGGCAGCAGCTTCGGCAGCCGGCGCGTGGCGTCGGCCCCGGCCGACGGGGCGTCGGCGGGGTCCTCGCCGGGCCGCCAGCCGCCGACCTCGTTGACCACGCGGACGGCCTCGAGGCACTCCTCGGCGGTCACCAGCAGGTTGTTGCGCTCCTGGACCACCGGGTCGGCGGACTCGAGGCCGAACGCCGCCGTGTCCCCGGGCGTGTTGTGTTCGGCGATGATCCGGATGGCCTCCCGGGAGCGCTCGGGGTAGTCGACGATGGTCACCGGGTTCATGTTGTCCAGGTGGAGCGTCCCGAGGTCGGGGGCCACCTCGCGGATGCCGCGGTAGAGCTCCCGGATGGCGTCGGGGTTGGGCGCCTCCCCGTCGCCGCCGAACGCCAGGATGTCGGCCTGGCGGCCCAGCCGGAAGTGGGCGACGCCACGGTCGGCGAGCTGGTCGACCTCCCGGACGACCGCCTCCGCCGACCGGAACGCCGGGTCGCCGTACAGCGGCTCGGTGCAGAACGAGCACCGGTAGGCACAGCCCCGCGAGGTCTCCATCTCGCAGATGAGGTACTCCGGGTGGTCGGGGTGGTGCTCGACGACGAACGAGCCCTTCGCGGCCCACCGGGCGACCTCCTCGTTGTCGCGCATCCGGTCGGAGAAGCCCTCCATGCCGCCGTGGACGAGGTCGTGGGCCGCCGCCTCGACGTCGCCCTTCGCGACGAAGTCGTAGTCCAGATCGCGGCGCTCGGTCTCCTCGCGGCCCCGGTTCTCCTCGCCGACGCCGAACCGGACGGGGCCGCCCAGCAGCGTCGTGCCGTCGGCGGTCCAGGCCAGCTCCCGCACCTCGTCGGGCTCGGCGGGCGTCCCGCCCACGTAGCTGCCCGGGACGGTCATCCCGCCGACGTAGACCAGCAGGTCGGCGTCGGCGACGTCGCTCCACCGCCGGCGGTCGTCGCGGAGCTCGTCGATGGTGTGGTAGGTGATGGCCGACTCCGGGACGCCGGCGTCGACCAGGGCGCCGGCGGTGTAGCGCGGGTACGTCGAGAGGTACGGCGGCACCCCGAAGTGGGCCGGCTCGTCGACGTAGCCGTCGACGATGGTCACCTCGAGGGCCGCCGGGTCGGTCATGGCGGATGCAAGCGCCTCGTCGGGGAAAACCCTGTCTGCTCGGACTGGGGCCGTGCGGGGCGATCGTCCTGACCGCCGGAAATTCCCCGCCCGGGTCGGCCTCATGACGGGCAGACTGATGCCGGGTGACCGACCGGCCCGGGCGGGGCCGAACGTGGCGGGGCGTGCGTGGCGGCTTCGCTGCGCCCGTGAGCAGACGGGGACCGGAGGGAGCCGCGAGCACGCGACCCGCCAGCGCCGCGCGGGTCCAGCGCCCCGGGGCCGTTGCCCGCGGTTGCCTTCGACGCGAGCACGGATGCGGTGTGCGGAGCCGCCCCGACGGTCGAGCAGCCGACGGCTTTCGAGCCAGCGGGCCAGCCCGACCCCGGGCCCGGTCCCGGAGACACCCCCGGTCCGAGTGACAACTGATTTATCCGGACTGCGGCTTGACCCGACCATGGAGCGTCGACGGTTCCTCGCGGGCGCGGCCGCCGCCGGCGGCGCCGGGCTGGCTGGCTGCATGGGCGGTGGCGGCGGCTCGAGCGATGGCTGGGGCGACTGGTTCTCGAACGTCGACAACTACGACGGGGAAGTCGACCGGACGGCGAGCGGCGAGGTGACGGTCGAGGTCGGTGCCGGCGCCGACGGACTGGCGTACGCCCCCGCCGCGGTGACGGTCACGACCGGGACCACCGTGACCTGGCGCTGGGTCGACGCGGGGGTCAGGCACAACGTGGTGCACACGGGCGACGCCTTCCGCAGCGAGTACCACGACTCGACCGGGGCGACGTTCGCCCACACCTTCGAGTCGACGGGCTACTACAGGTACTTCTGTACCCCCCACGAGCAGCTCGGGATGAAGGGCGGCGTCCACGTGGTCGAGGGGTAGCCCGCTCGCGTCGGGGCGTCACCCCCGGCAGCGACAGTTTGTTTAGGGATGGACGCGGTCGTTGGGGGTAATGAGTACCACGGAGGTGACAGGTGCGGATGCGACGGCGTGACGTGCTGAAGGCGGCCGGTGTGGCCGGCGGACTCGGTGCCGGTGCGATGGCCGTCGGCGCGAGCGGTCCCGCCGGCGAACCGAACCTCCCGGCGCCCCAGCCGCCCCGTGACCCGGCGCCGGCCTACGAGGACTACGACGTCCACCGGGTGCCCGAGAACTACGAGACCGTCCAGGCGGCGGTCAACGCGGCCGAGCCCGAGGACCTCGTGCTCGTCGGTCCCGGCGTCTACACCGAGGCCGTCACGGTGACATCGACGCCGAAGCTGACCATCCGGGGCACCGACCGGAACGAGGTGGTGCTGGACGGCGAGTTCGCCCGCGAGGACGGCGTCCTCGCGACCGTCGACGACGTGGTGGTCGAGAACATGACCGCCCGGAACTACCAGCGCAACGGCTTCTTCTGGTCGTCGGTGACCGGGTGGCGCGGCTCGTACCTCACGGCGCACAACAACAAGGAGTACGGCATCTACTGCCTCGACTCGCTGCACGGTCGGTTCGACAACTCCTATGCCTCGGGCCACACCGACTCGGGGTTCTACGTCGGCCAGTGCAAGCCCTGTCACGCCCGGCTGGAGAACGTCCGCGCCGAGAACAACGCGCTGGGCTACTCCGGCACCAACGCGGGCGGCTACCTCACCATCGCGGACTCGACGTTCCGGGACAACATGAGCGGCATCGTGCCGAACTCGCTGGACAGCGAGGCCGACCCGCCCCAGGACTCCTGTCGCATCGAGAACAACCTCGTCGAGCGCAACAGCAACCAGGACGCGCCCGCCCTCGGGTTCGCCTTCGCCTCGTTCGGGATGGGCATCCTCGTCGCCGGCGGCGTCGACAACGAGATCGTCGGCAACGAGGTCCGCGACCACGCCAACTTCGGCCTCGTCGCGGGCATCATCCAGGACGACAACTTCTACGCCGCCGCCGGCAACCGGTTCGCCGAGAACGTCGTCGAGGACTCCGGCCGGGCCGACCTCGCGGAGGCGGCCCCCTCCGGCGGCGGCAACCGGTTCGTCGACAACGAGTACGACAGCGCCCGCCCCGCCGGCCTCGACGACGGCATGGGGCTGTCCAGCGTCGGCGACCCGTGGGTGTCGATGGTGCTGCTGAAGCAGTACCGCCAGAAGCAGACCGGCGAGAACCCCCACGGCGACTGGCAGACGGCGCCCGAGCCGCCGTTCGACGAGCTCGAGCCGATGCCCGACCCGGAGGAGGCACCGCCCCGACCGGCGGTGCCGAGGTGACCATGGCGGCGACCGACGCCCTCCGGCGGCAGTTCGACCGGTCACACGGCCTCGTGACTACCGCCGTCGTGCTGGTCTTCACCGTCCTCGGTGCTCTCGGGGCGACCTGGCTGCTGGCGGACCTCGTCAGCCGACTGGTGGCGTTCGTCGTGGTCGCCCCGGTGCTGGCCACGCTGTTCTACGGCGCCCACGACGGTCGGGACCTGCTCGCCCGCGGGCTGTACGCGCTGGCCGGCTTCCTCGTGCTGATACCGGTGATGCTGAACCTGCCGTACCTGTTCGTGGGCCGCTACGAGGGCGTCGACGACGTGTGGGCGTTCGTGCTGACGACGGCGGACCTGCAGATCCTGCTGCTGTTCCTCGTGGTCGCGGCGGTCCCGTTCGCCGTCGGCTACTACCTCCGCAACGCCGGGGCCATCCGGGCCCGCCTCGCCGGCGTCGCGGGCCGGAGCGACGGAGGCGGGTGAGCCCCGCTACCCGAACAGCCCCGACGGGCCCTTTTTGGCCGTCGGTGCCAAGGGGTGGCCATGACCGACCCCCGCGAGCAGGGCTTCCGGGAGACGACCCGGCTGGCGGCGGCCCGCGACCGGCTGCGGGAGGCCGTCACGCCCCACGACCGGACCGACGCCGTCCCGCTGTCGGTCGCCGACGGCCGGGTCCTGGCAGACCCCGTCGACGCCAGGCGTGACGTCCCCCACTACGCCCGGGCGGCGCTGGACGGGTGGGCCGTCCGCGCCGCCGACACCTTCGGCGCGAGCGACCGGTCGCCGGCGGTGCTTTCCCCCGACGACGCCGTCGGGCCGGACCGGGCGGTCCGGGTCCACACCGGCAGCGAGCTCCCGGCCGGCGCCGACGCCGTCGTCAGGATGGAGCGCGTCGAGGAAGTGGGCGGCGAGCTCGAGGTGTTCGACGCCGTCGCCGAGGGCGAGAACGTCGGCCCGCCGGGCGAGGACGTCGCCGCCGACCAGCGGCTGTTCGAGCCCGGCCACCTGCTGCGCCCCTCCGACGTCGGGCTGCTGAAGGCCACCGGCGTCGACCGCGTCCGGGTGTACGAGCGCCCGACCGTCGGCGTCGTCCCCACCGGCGAGGAGCTGGTCCAGCACGACCCCGACCCCGGCGAGGTCGTCGAGACCAACGGCCTGACGACCGCGAACTACGTCGAGCGCTGGGGCGGGACGGCGACCTACCGGAACGTCGTCACCGACGACCGCGAGGCGCTGCGGGCGGCCATCGAGCGCGACCTCACGCGGGACGTCGTGGTGACGACCGGCGGCTCCTCGGTGGGCGCGCGCGACCTCGTGCCGTCGGTGGTCGACGACCTCGGCGAGGTGCTCGTCCACGGCGTGGCGCTCGCTCCCGGCCACCCCGTCGCGCTGGGCGAGGTGGCCGACACGCCGGTGGTGATGCTGCCGGGCTACCCCGTCGCCTGCATCGTCACCGCGGTGCAGTTCCTCCGGCCGGCGCTGAAGGACAGCGGCCACCTGCCCCTGGATGACCACCCGACCACCCGCGCGCGGCTCGACCGGAAGATCGCCAGCGAGCCCGGCACACGGACGTTCGCCCGGGTGGCCCTCGAACGCCCGGACGGCGCCGACGGCGAGCCCGTCGCCACGCCCACCCGCGTCGGTGGCGCGGGCGTGCTGTCGTCGGTGGCGCTGGCGGACGGCTGGGTCGCCGTCCCCGAGGACCGCGAGGGGATTCCGGCGGGCGAGACGGTCGCCGTCGAGGACTGGGAGTGGTCGGCGTGAGCGGGCGCAAGGAGTTCCGCGACCTGGCGTCGCCGACGGCGGCCCACGAGGCCGTCGCGTCGCTGGACCTGACCCCCGAACCCGAGACCGTCCCGCTCGCCGAGGCCCGCGGCCGGGTGCTCGCCGAGCGCGTCGACGCGACCATCGACGTGCCCGGGTTCGACCGGGCGTCGGTCGACGGCTACGCGGTGCGTGCCGCCGACACCTTCGGCGCCGACGAGGCCGACCCCGCGGCCCTCCCCGTGGTCGGCACCGTCCACGCGGGCGAGCAACCGGGGGTGACCGTCGGCCCTGGCGAGGCCGCCGAGGTCTCGACCGGCGCGGTGCTGCCCGACGGCGCCGACGCCGTCGTGATGGTCGAGCGGACGGGCACCGAACACGGCGACGACGGCGAGGTCGTGGTGGTCCGCACCGCGGTCGCGCCGGGCGACCACGTGATGTTCGCCGGCGCCGACGTCGCCGCCGGCGAGCGGGCGCTCGGCCCCGGCACCCACCTGACGGCCCGGGAGGTCGGCCTGCTGTCGGCACTGGGCGTCGACGCCGTCCCGGTCCGCGGGCGGCCCGCGGTCGGCATCGTCTCGACCGGCGACGAGCTGGTGCGGCCCGGCGACGAGCCCGACCACCGCGCCGGCCAGATCCACGACGTCAACTCCTACGCGACGGCGGCGGCGGTCGCGGCCGCCGGCGGCGACCCCCACCTCTACCCCCACGCCGGCGACGACCGCGACGAGATGGAGCGCGTCCTGCGCGAGGCCGCCGGCGACTGCGACCTGGTGGTCTCCTCGGGGTCGACGTCGGCGGCGGCGGTCGACGTGGTCTACGACGTCGTCGAGGACGCCGGCGAGCTGCTGCTCCACGGCGTCGCCGTCAAGCCCGGCAGGCCGATGCTGGTCGGCCGGCTCGCCGACGCCGCCTACGTCGGCCTGCCGGGCTACCCGGTGTCGGCGCTGACGATCTTCCGGGTGTTCGTCGCTCCCGCCATCCGGAGCGCCGCCGGCCTGCCGCCCGCCCGGACGGCGACGGTCGCGGGGCGGATGGCCGTCGACGAGCGCTACGACGAGGGCCGCCTGCGGCTGCTGCCCGTGGGACTGGTCGAGACGGGGCCCGACGGTCGGGGAGCAACCGCCGACGGGGAGCTGCTGGTCTACCCCGTCGACAGGGGCAGCGGGGCCACCACCTCGCTCGTCGAGGCCGACGGCGTCGTGGAGATGGCGCCCGAGGTGGGGCTGCTCCCGGCCGGCGAGACCGTGACCGTCCAGCTGTTCTCGCCGGAGGGCCGCCCCCCGTCGGTGCTCGGCGTCGGCGAGGACGACCCCGCGCTGTCGCGGGTCCTCGACCGCCTCGACGCGCCGCGGTACCTCGCGGACGGCAGCCGCCAGGGCCGCCGGTGGCTCCGTGACGGCGTCGCCGACGTCGCCGTCCTCACCGGGGACGAGCCGGCGCCCGACGACGCCGTCGAACTGGGCGCCTGGGACCGCGAGTGGGGGCTGGTCGTGCCCGCGGGCAACCCCCGCGACGTCGGTGGCCTGGCGGACCTCGTCGACCGCGACGTCTCGGTGGTGACCCGGACGACCGACTCGGGACTGCGAGCCACGTTCGACGACGCCCTCGCCGACCTGGCCGGAGAGCGCGGCGCCACCAGGGCCGACCTGGCGGACGCCGTCGATGGCTACGAGCGGGCCGTCCGGGCCCACGAGAGCCCCGCCCGGCGGGTGGCCGCCGGCGACGCCGACGCCGGCCTCGGGCTCCGTGCGACCGCCGAGCGCCTCGGCCTGGAGTTCGTCGGCGTCGGCGTCGAGACGGTTCGCGTGGTCGCCGCCTCCGACCGGACCGGCAAGGCCGGCGTCGAGGACCTCGCCGACGCGCTGGCCGCGACCGACGCGTTCGACGCCCTCGCGGGGTTCAGCCGGCGCGGCGGCTGAGCAGCCCGGTCGCCACCGCCACCGCCGCGAGCCCGACGACGACGCCGAGCCCGGGGCCGCTGCCGGCGGTGGGCGTCGCCCGCGCCGGGTCGGTCGGGGCGACGTCCGGACCGTCGGCGACGCCGTCGCCGTCGGTGTCCGTCGAGAGCGGGTCCGCGCCGGCGGCGACCTC
The DNA here is from genome assembly GCA_964459695.1 of uncultured Halobacteriales archaeon. GTDB lineage: Archaea > Halobacteriota > Halobacteria > Halobacteriales > Haloarculaceae > CAYWNQ01. Next base: position 10,183 of record CAYWNQ010000038.1, read on the forward strand.
CGCGGCGTCGTCGAGGCCGTCGCCGTCGGTGTCGGCGCGGTCGGGGTCGGTCGCGAGGGCGGCCTCCCGGGCGTCGTCGAGGCCGTCGCCGTCCGTGTCCGCCACGGTCGGGTCGGCGTCGAGTTCGCGTTCCCGGCCGTCGGCCAGGCCGTCGCCGTCAGTGTCGGCGGCCAGCGGGTCGGAGCCCAGTTCCACCTCGACGCCGTCGGCGAGCCCGTCGCCGTCCGTGTCGGGGGCCAGCGGGTCCGTGCCCCGGTCGACCTCGGCGGGGTCGTCCAGCCCGTCGCCATCGGTGTCGGCGGCGAACGGGTCGGTGCCCGCCTCGACCTCGGCCCGGTCTGGCAGGCCGTCGCCGTCGCTGTCGACGCCGGGGTCGGTGGCGGCGAACAGCGCTGGCTCGGCGGGCACCGGCGGGACCGCCGTCGAGCGGACGTACCGGTCGAGCCAGCCCCCGAGGTCGGTGCCGGCCACGCTCGACGCGAACCCGACGAACTCGCCGTAGTCGACGCGGCCCTCGTGGGCGTTCATGCGGGCCAGGACGTCGGCGAGGGTGGCGGCGCCGTCGCTCTCGGCGCGGATCTCCGCGTCGAGCGCCGCCGCGACGCGCAGCCCCTTGGTGTACCGGGCGTCCGTGCGGGCCGGGCCGGCGTCGGCCAGGACGGCGTCGGCGGACTCGGCGGTGGTCACCGCGCCCCGGAAGGCGTCGTAGTCGCCGGTCAGGTGGAGGTCCACGAGCGCGGCGTAGTAGTTGGCCGACCCCTCGGTGAACCACCGGAGGTCCGGGCCCAGCTCCCAGCGCTGGCGGGCGTGGACGTACTCGTGGAGCCAGATGTCGTCGGGCGACCGGGCCCGCTCGCTGGCGCTGACGACCAGGTCGACCGCCGACTCGTTCGACCCGGCGACGTAGCCGTGGTAGATCGGCTCCGGACCGACGACCGCGGTCACGTCCCGGTCGGCGGCGCCGATCGCGAGGTGGCGGGCGGCGAACGCGAGCCTGTCGAGCGCGCGCCCGGCGTCGGCGGCCAGCCCGCCGTCCGGCACCACGGCGCGGACGGTGGTCTCGCCCACCTGTCGCCGGCGGACGTCGTGGGGACCGAGGTACACGACCCGGGCGCCGACGAACCCCTCGCCGGCGGTCCGGACCCCGCGGTCGACGGCCGGGGTCGCCGGGCCCTGCCAGCCCGACGTGCCGGCGGTCCGGACCGACGTCCGCTCGCGGTCCCGGAACAGCGCCCACCCGTCGGTCGCGAGGGTGAAGTACAGCCCGGGGTCGGGCGCGGCGAACCGCGGTCGGAGGGTGAGTCGGAGCGACGGGTCGGCGGTGGCTCCGTCCCATCGCAGCGGGCCGTCGCCGTCCCGCCGGAAGCCGGTGGTCGCGACCACCGTCGCGTCGCGTGGCACCCGGTAGCGGAGGGCGGTCACGCCGGGCGCCGGGTCGAACGCCACCCGGACGCCGACCTGGGTCGCGTCCCCGCCCCCGCGGTCGTAGGTGACGGTGACGGCCACGCCGCTGTCTGGCTGGGCCGTCCCGGCGGCCGCGGCACCGCCAGCCACCGCACCACCGGTCCCAGCCAGCGCGAGTGCGAGCGCCAGCGCGACCGCCGGCGCCCGGGTCACAGCTCCGCCAGCGAGGTCACCCGGCGGTCGCCGACGACGCAGAGCCCGCGGCGGTCGTGGCCGTGGCGCTCCACGTGGACCGCGTCCAGGCCGGCGTTCCACGCGGCGCCGACGTCGTGGGGGCCGTCGCCGACGAGCACGCCGGCCGAGCCGCCGTCCGCGGCGACGCGGTCGCCCCCGCCCGCGACGCCCAGCTCGGCCATCGTCGCCTCGACGGGCGCTGGGTCGGGCTTCCACCCCAGCTCGTCGTCGCAGCAGACCACGGCGTCGAACCACTCGCGGATGCCGACCGCGTCCAGCACGGGGTCGGTGAGGTAGCGCTGGCAGTGGGTGACGAGGCCGACGGGCACGTCGACGTCGCCGACCCACGCCGCGTCGTCGTACAGGTAGGTCGCGGCGGCGCGGGCCTGTGGGTCCTCCTCGTCGTGGAACACCTCCCAGAACGTCGCCGGGTCGACGCCCCAGGCCCGGAGCTGGTCGTTGCGCGGGCCGCCGAGGCCGTGCCAGAGCCGGTGGGCCTCCGCGGGCGAGAACTCGTGGCCGAGCCGGTCGCCGACCCGCCCGAACACGTCCGTCGTGTACGCCGGGTCGACGTCGACGAGGGTGCCGTCGAGGTCGAACAGCCAGAAGTCGTACGCGGCGTCGGCCATCGGGAGCGTTGGTAGGGTCGGTCGCTGTAAGTGCTTTCCGGGTGGCAGGCGGTGACGTTACGTCCCCGCGGTCCGGACCGGGGACATGACCCGGGGCACCGTCGTCGCCGTCCACGTCGCGCCGAGCGAGGGCGCGCCGCCGGAGCGGGTCGAGCGGGCCGAGGCCGTCGCCGACGCCGGGCTGCGCGGCGACCGGTACTTCGCCGGCGGGGGCACCTTCGGCGACCGCAGCGGCAGCGACCTGACGCTCATCGAACGGGAGGCGCTCCGGGGCGTGGCGCGGGAGTACGACGTCGCCATCGACCCGGGCGCCCACCGGCGCAACGTCACCACCGAGGGCGTGGCGCTGAACCACCTCGTCGGCGAGCGGTTCGCGGTCGGCGAGGCGGTCTGCGTCGGCGAGCAGCTCTGTGAGCCCTGCTCGTACCTCGAGAGCCTCCTCGAGGAGCGCGGCGTCCGCGAGGCGCTGGTCCACCGCGGCGGCCTGCGGGCCCGCATCGTCGAGGGCGGGACCATCGTCGAGGGCGACCCGGTGGGGCCCATGGACGACCGGTAGACGGGCGACGTGCGGTGGAACACCGCCGGTCAGTCCACGACCCGGACGGACGAGCCGAGGTAGCTCGACAGCACCTCGTCGACGGTGTCGGCCCGGAAGGCGTCGAGGTCGTCGGCGACGGCGTCCCGGAGCGACTCCAGGTACGCCGCGGTGGTCCGCAGCTCCGAGAAGGAGGCCTCGAGCACCTCGACGCCCAGCGTCTCGCCGGCGGTGGTCCGGAGGTGGTCGGGGTCGCTCGCCTCGCCGTGCCACAAGTTGTCACGGAAGAACAGCCAGCCTGGCTCGCCCGGCACGTCCGCCGGCCGGAACAGCGTCGTCTCGAAGCCGTCGGGCTCGAGGTGGACGCCCTCGCCGTCGACGCGGAACCGGACGGCGAAGACGTAGGCCGCCGGCGCGTCGCCGGGGAGGGCGTCCTGGCCGGCCATCAGGCCACGTCGTCGAACCGCTCGGCGAGGGTCAGGTCCTTCTCGGTGACGCCGCCGGCGTCGTGGGTGGTCAGCCGGACCTCGACCTCGCGCCACCGGATGGTGATCTCCGGGTGGTGGAACGCGTCCTCGGCGATGCCGCCGATGCCGGCGGCGAACCCCACGCCGCCGAGGTAGGCGTCGAACTCGTAGGTGCGGACGATCTCGTCGCCGTCCAGCGACCAGCCCTCGGGCAGCTCCTCGCGGATGCGGTCGTCCGGGAGCACGTCGGACATGGTCGTGGCGTCGCGGGCCGCGATGATAAAGCCC
>CAYWNQ010000039.1:0-13684 GCA_964459695.1 uncultured Halobacteriales archaeon
GAAGCTCAGCCCGAGTGGCGCCAAGGACGAGAACGGCGAGTACCACAACGTCCACATCAACCTCCACGAGGACGAGCTCGCCGTTGCCGGGATGGAGATCGGCGACGAGGTGTTCGTCAGGGTGCGCGAGGACAAGATCATCATCCAGAAGGCCGACCCCGACGACGTCGAGCACGAGTTCTGAGCCGACCGCACCGCGGCGTTTATCCGGGCGGGTGCCGCCCGTGACACCGATGGACGGCTACGACCTGGTCCGCCCGCTGCTGTTCGCGCTCCCCGCCGAGACCGCCCACGGGCTCGGCACGCGGGCGCTGGCCGGCCTCCAGGCCACCCCGCTGGAGCGGGCGGCCCGCCGCCGCTACGCGGTCGAGGACGACCGGCTGGCCGTCGAGGCGTTCGGCTGCCGGTTCCCCAATCCCGTCGGCGTCGCGGCGGGCTTCGACAAGAACGCCGAGGTCCCCCGCGGCCTCGCGGCGCTGGGGTTCGGCCACGTCGAGGTCGGCGGCGTCACCGCCGAGGCCCAGGCGGGCAACCCTCGGCCACGCATGTTCCGGCTTGCCGAGGACCGCGCCATCGTCAACCGGATGGGGTTCAACAACCACGGCGCCGACGTCGTCGGCGAGCGCCTCGCGCGCACGCACGTTGACGTCCCCGTCGGGGTCAACGTCGGCAAGTCCAAGTCCGCACCCCTCGAGACCGCCGAGGACGACTACCGATACACCTACGAGCAGGTGGCCGACGGCGCGGACTACGTCGTCGTGAACGTCTCCTCGCCGAACACGCCCGGGCTCCGGGAGCTCCAGGACCGCGCGGCGCTGGAGCGCATTCTCGGGGCGCTCGCCGACGCCGGCGCCGACCCGCTGCTGGTGAAGCTGTCGCCGGACCTCCCCGACCCCGCCGTCGTGGAGGCGCTGGCGGTCGTCGACGACCTGGGCCTCGACGGCGTCATCGCGGTCAACACCACCACCGAGCGACCCGACTCGCTCCGGAGCGAGCACCGCGACGAGGACGGCGGCCTGTCGGGCGAGCCCCTCGAGCCGCGGGCGACCCGGACGGTCCGGTTCGTGGCCGAGCGGACCGACGTCCCCGTCGTCGGCGTCGGCGGCGTCGGGTCGGCGGCCGACGCCTACCGGAAGATACGGGCGGGCGCGACGCTGGTCCAGCTCTACACCGCGCTGGTGTACGAGGGGCCGGCGCTGGCACGGCGCATCAACGAGGGCCTGCTCGACCTGCTGGAGCGCGACAACTTCGACTCCGTCGAGGCCGCGGTCGGCGCGGACCTCTGAGGCTCAAAGGCCCCTTTGACCGTCCGGGACGTACATGAGACCCGTGGCCGTACCGACTGCCACGATGTCCCTCCCGACGCGACGCGACCTCCTCCGTGCCGGCGCCGGTGCGGGTGCCGTCCTGACGACCGGCTGCATCGGCTGGGCTGGCTCCGGCGGCGACCCGGCGGGCTCGCCCACCCCGACCGGCCCGCCGGGCGACTGCACTGCCGGCCGCCGGCGCCACCCGGTCGACCTCTCGACCTACGACCACCGCCGGACCTACCGGGGGCTGGCGATCGACGCCGAGCGCGAGAGCGGGGCGGTGGCCGTCCGGCTGCGCAACGTCGCGAGCGCCGACCGCCACACCGGCAACCGTCGGAAGTACGCCATCCAGCACCTGGACGACGAGTGGCGCCACCTCCTGTGGGTGCCCGCGAACCACGGCTGGACCGACGAGGCCGTCGAACACGCCCCCGGGGAGGGGTTCACCTGGCGGTTCGACCTGGACCGCGAGGGGCTCTCGGCGGAGCCCTACCGGGTCTGCGCGCACCTGCGGGAGGGGACCCACCGGTTCGCCTACTTCGGCGTGCTCGAGGCCGACGGCGCCACGGAGGCCACCGAGGTCGCCCTGACCGCGGAGTTCGAGGCGACCTACCCGTAGCTACCGCAGTCCCTCGAGGTCGAACTCGAAGGCCGCGACCGGCAGCTCCAGGTCGTGCTCGACCAGCACCGCCGGGTGGACCTCGCCGACGACGCCGCGGGCCTCCCCGTCGAGCTCGACCGCCGCGCACCGGCCGTCGATGAACGACGGGTGGTCGGCCGGGGGCGTCGCCAGGTCGACGCCGAACGACCGCGCGACCGCCTGGAGGCGGCCCCTGGCGTCCTCGTAGGAGGCGTCGGTCCGGGCGAGCACGCCCGCGACGGTCCGGCGTTCGGCGACGTGGGTCGCCTCGGCGTCGTCCCGGCGGGCCGCCAGCCCGATCTCGGCGAGGTCCTGGGGGTAGGCCCGGTGGGTGTTGTTCTCCAGGACCATCAGCAGCGACGGCAGCGCCCAGGTGCGGACCATCGTGTAGTCCTCGCTGTAGGGCTCGGTGATGGTGACCGCTTGCGCGCCGCCGAGGACGTCGCTGCCCTCGGCGACGTCCATCCGGTCGTAGTTCTCCGTCCCGGAGACGAGGTGGAAGTTCAGCAGGTCCGCGAACCCGAGTCCGACCAGCACCTCGCGGACCGCCCGCTCGTGACGCGAGGCCTCGTGGCGGCCGCCGACCGTACCGACGTCGGGGTAGGTGGGCTCCAGGTCGTTGAAGCCGTAGGCCCGCCCGAGGTCGTCGACCACGTCCAGCGGGTGGAGCACGTCGACGCGGTAGGGCGGGACCTCGACCTCGTAGGTCACCTCGTCGTCGCCGGTCTCGGCGACCGCGGCGTCCAGGCCCGACCGCTCGGCCAGGTCGACGACGGCGTCGGCGTCGAGGTCGACGCCCAGCACCGACTCGACGCGCTCGTGGGCGACCGACTTGCGGACCGTCGAGAGGTCCGGCCGGACGAGGCGCTCCTCGGGGTACTCGACGCGGACCTCCTCGATCCGGCCGCCGCGGGCGTCCAGCGCGTAGCAGACGATGGCGAGCATCCGGTCGATGGTCCACTGGTCGGTGCCGGTCATCTCGACGAACAGGTCCCGCGTGGCCGTCTCGACCTCGGTCCGCCGACCGTTGATCACCGGCGGGAACGAGAACAGCCCCACGTCGTCGTAGATGGCCGGGTACCGCTCGTAGTCGGCGACGAGGTCGGCATAGGTCCCGCCGATGGGGTGGTCGGTCAGCACCTCGGCGGGCGTCATCTCGGCGGCGGCGTCCAGCGGGACGAACGTGTCGCCGTCGGGGGCGACGCCGCGGTACTCGATGGACTTGACGGGGACCTCCGAGTCGTCGTCACCGCCGGCGTCTCGCGCCGCGCGGCCCTTCAGCATCGTCAGGTCGTGGATGCCGATGGCGCCCTTGGCGCGCTTGCGCCCCATCGTGGCGTGGAGCTTCTCCTGGAGCTGGATCAGCGAGTCCAGCGCGGCCTCGTCCAGATCCAGCCCCCGCACGACGGCGCCGGTGACGTACGGGCGCTCGTCGGGCACCGACTCGTCGACGCGGATGGTCCACTCGGCGTCGTTGGTGGTCGGGACGTAGACGCCGCGGTCCGCGCCGTACTGGTAGCGCAGCGACCGGGCGACCCCCTCCACGGAGAGCCGGTCGAGCCGGTCGGGCGCGAACTCCAGCTGGAGCTCGCCCGCCTCGGTGCGGCCCTCGAACTCCAGCCCGAGCGCGAACAGGTCCTCGATCAGCGCCTCGTCGCCCTTCTCGTCGTGGCCGGTGAGCCGGCGGAGCTCGTCGGGGTCGACGTCGACGACGGGCATCAGTAGGTCACCTCCTCGGACCGGAGGAACTCGAGGTCCACCAGCGTCCCGTGGAGGTTGCGGATGTCCTCGGCGCCGGAGGTCACCATCAGCAGCCGCTCGAGCGAGATGCCCCACGCCATCACGTCGGCCGCGACCCCCAGCGGGGCGAGCACCTCCTCGCGGAAGATGCCGCTGTTGCCCAGCTCGATGGTCTCGCCGGTCTCGGGGTGGTCGACGAACAGCTCGAAGCTGGGCTCGGTGTAGGGGTTGTAGTGGGGCTTGTACCGGAGGTTCTCGATGCCGAACTGGGCGTAGAACTCCTCGAAGGTGCCCATCAGGTCCCGGACCGACAGGTCCTCGGCCATCACCCAGCCCTCGACCTGGAAGAACTCCAGCAGGTGGGTCGCGTCCAGGGTGTCGTTGCGGTAGACCTTCTCGACCGAGAAGTACCGCTCGGGCGGCTCCAGGTCCGCACCGGCGAACCCCGAGAGGTACCGCATCGACAGCGACGTGGTGTGGCCCCGGAGGTCGACCTCCCGGGCCACCTCCTCGGTCCACGGCGAGTGGTAGCCCTCGCCGTCCGGCCCGACGCCCTCCAGGTGGGCCGACCGGACGGCCTCGACCACGTCGGCGGGCAGCTCGGCCACGGGCGGGACGTCCAGGGCGAACTGGTCCCAGTGGGTGCGCGCGGGGTGGTCCTGGGGCATGAACAGGCAGTCGTTGATCCAGAACTCCGCGTCGGCGTGGGGGCCCGCCATCTCCGAGAAGCCCATCCCGACCAGGACGTCCTTCACACGCTCGGCGGTCCGCCGGAGGACGTGCTCGCGGCCGCCGTGGACCGTCTCGGCCTCGGCCTCGACGTTGTAGTCGGCGAACTCGACGGTCTCCCAGTCGCCGCTGGTGAGCAGCTCGGGCGTGAGCTGGCCCACGGTGTCGGCGGCCTCGACGCCCTCCATCAGGGCGGTCACGCCGTCGTCGGTCAGCGTCACCGACCGGACGGTCGTCTCGGTGCGCTCGAGGAGGCCGCGGTCGACGAGCCGCTCGACCGCGTCGGGGTCGGCGTCGTCGGCCCCGCCGTCGGCCACCGCCGCCAGCGCGGCGGCCTCGGGGTCGCCGTCCGGGTCGGCGTCGCCCGAGAACGTCACCTCGCCGGCCTCGACGGCGCCGTACCCCTTGCGGGCGAAGTTCGCCAGCGCGATGTCGACGGCGTCGCCCGCGAGGCCGGCCTCGTCCAGCAGGTCGCCCAGCGGGACGGGGGCCTCGTCGGCGCCGGCGGCGCGGGCCGCCTCGGCCAGCCGCAGTTCGGGCAGGTCGGCCTCGCGGTAACGCCGGCCCTCGGCGGTGAGCGACAGCGTCGCGTCGACGGTCTCTGCCACGGCGACGAGGCCGTCCTCCTCGAGGGCGAACGCCGCGCGTGTCACGGCCGCGGGGGGTTCGTCGAGTTCCGCGGCGAGCTGTTCGACGGTGGTCGGGTCGGTCGCGCTGGCCGCCTCGAGCAGCGCGACCTGGGTGTCGGGGAGTTGCATTGGTTCGGGTTGCGCGAACTGGCTGGTAACCGTTGCGACGCGGCGCGGCGGGTTTCCGCCGGGCGCGGGCCCGGACTCCACCCGCCGTCAGGCAGCCGCGAAGAAGAAGCCGGACCCGGGTGTGGCGGCGGTGTCGCGTGCGGTACCACGCCGGCGGGTCGCGGGCGTCATGTCAGGCGCGTGGCGTCGTCGCGAGAAAAGCGTTTGGGAGCGAGGTTCTCCGGGGCGGACGCTTTTCCGGCCGAGCCCACAACCACCCCGACATGCCCGCCGACCCGGCCGACTTCGTCGACGGCCTCGTCCACGAGCCGACCCAGACCGAGGGCCCCGGCCTCGACCTCACGCTTTCCGGCGTCTCGGTGGTCCACGAACCCGGCGCCGTCGACTTCGGCGGCGGGGAACTGGCCGACGCCGGGACCACCGCCGTCGAGCCGGAGCGTCGCGACCCCGACGACGACTACGGCTGGTGGGAACTCGACGCCGGGACCTACCTGCTCGAGTACAACGAGACGCTGGACGCGGCGGCGGTCGAGTTCACGCTGCAGCCCCGGCTTGCCGTCGTCGAGCGGGGCGCGAGCCACCCGACGCTGCGGGTGTCCTCGCTGCCGCCGGTGGCGCTGACCGTCGGTGGTGCGGGCATCTCGCTGAAGGAGAACGCCCGGGTCTCGACGCTGCTGGGCGGGTAGGCCGCCTCAGGTGAGTTCGAGCTCGATGCCCCCGACCAGGCTCGCGGCGGCGTTGTAGAGAACGGCCGAGACGGCGCCGCCGACCACCCCCGCCAGCGCGCCCCCGACGACGGACGCCAGGAGCTCGAGGAACCCGGGGGTCGGGTCGCCCAGCAGGCCGGCGACGACCCACGTGGTGGCCAGGACGAGTCCCCACAGCAGACCGACGAGCCCCAGGACGCCGGCGAGCGACGCGACGGTCACGCTGTCGACGGTTCGGGTCACCATGGCCACCGGGTCCGGGCGGCGCCCGGGTAAGCGCTACCCCTCCGCCCACCAGTCGCTCCGGCGCTCGTCGTGGCTCGCGTCCTCCCGCAGCGGCGGCGGGTACTCCGAGGCCGCCTCGAAGCCGAAGCCCCGCCCGAGCCACCGGCCGACGTGCCAGCCGACGGCCTCGACGTCGAGGTCCGCGAACGTGATCTCCAGCCGGTCGTACCGCTCCAGGGCGCCGTCGCCGTCGGGGTCGACGCCGGCGAGGCTGCCGCAGGAGCCGCCGCCGGACTGACACGACAGCGACCCGGTCGCGACGACCGTCACCTCCGCCGCCGACCGGTCGGCCGTCCGGACGAACGTGACGTTCTCGGGGACGGTTCCGCCGGCACCAGCGGCGAAGTAGTCCAGCGCCGCGGCCACCTGCCGACGGGCGGCGTCGCGCTCGTCGGCGGGGAGGGTACGCACGTCCACGAAGACGGTGAACCGGTCGTCGGCCCAGGGCACGGCCCGCGCGGTGGCGTCGGTGCGGGGCAGCGTGGCGAGGTCGCGCTCGGGCGCCATCACCGACTGCGGGGCGTCGCCGTGGTCCAGGCCCAGCGTGTGGCCGACCTCGTGGGTCAGGACGTCCACCGTCGAGGCGTCGGAGAGGCCGTCGACGACCCGAACCGGGACCGGCGGGTCGAACTGCGAGGGGGCGTCGACGACGGGGGCGCAGCCGGCGGCGTGGGGCTCGGCGCCGCAGTCCACCTCGTCGACGACGGTGACGCGGACGTCCGGCCGGTCGGCGTCGGGCCGGAGGTCGTAGTCGACCGGGTAGCCGGCGTACTGCTCGGCGCGGTCCTCCCAGTAGTCCAGCGCCGACCGGACCAGCGGCTCGTAGGCCCGCGAGCCGTCGGTCTCGACCGCCAGCCCGACGACCAGCGTGGACTGGCGGTAGGGGTTGTCGGGGTCGCCCTGCCAGTCCGTGCCGGGACCGTCGAGCGGGACGTCGACCGTCGAGCAGCCCGCGAGGACGACGAGCACGACCACCAGCCCGGCGACGGAGCGGCGCATCACCCGTGGCGTCGGCTCGTGTGCGGAAGTCGTTTCCGGCCTCGTCGGTCGGACCACCGTCCCCCGGCTCGGGGGCTCACCGCGGACCTCCCCGGACGGTCTCCTCCTGGAGCTCCAGGAACGCCGTGCTGTCGGCGAGCTTCGCGTCGGGCTGGTGTGCGCGAAGGAGCTCGATCTTCGTCCGGGTCGCCAGCCCGGACCGCTCGGCGGGCGGCAGCGCCGCCCGGGCCATCAGCTTGTCGACGGCGGCGTACAGCTCGTCCTCGGTCACCGGCTTGACCAGGTAGTCGTCGATGGCCATGGGGATGATGTCCAGGTCCGGCTTGACCGCGCTCACGAACGCCACCTGGCAGTCGTGCTCCGCCCGGAGCTGCTCGAACAGCCGGTCGCCGCTCCGCTCGGGCAACCGGCGGTCCAGCAGCACCACCGCAACGTCGGGTCCCATCGCCGCGAGGGCGCCACCGGCGTCGGAGGCCGTCCGGACGTCGAAGGCCTCGGCGAGCCAGGCGCGGTAGGCGTCCGCCACCGCCCGCTCGTCGTCGGCGATCAGGACCGCCCCGGGGACCGGCATACAGCCGAAGTTCGGCGGGGCTCGGGATAAAACGGCCCAGCGAGTCAGTCCTCGAAACCCGCCACGGCGAGGGCGTCGACGCCCGGGAGCCCCAGCGGCTGGGACCGCCAGCCGTCGCCCGCGTCGACGCAGAGGGTGCCGTCGGCGGTCGCGGCGTACACCGCCGCCGGCCCCGCCGCCAGCGCCACCAGGTCGTCGGCCGGGACGCCGGCGTCGGCCCACTCCCCGGGCGCGTCGCTGGCGATCACCCGGTCGCCAGCGGCGGCGTGGGCACGACCCCCGCCCGCGGCGACCGCCCGGAACCGGCCCTCGACGTCCCGGACCCAGCCGTTGGCCAGCCGGTACAGTCCGTCGGCGGTCGCAGCCAGCGGGCCGTCTGCTGCGACGTCCCGCGCGGCCGTCAGCCCGACGTGGGTGCCGTCGGGCCGGTAGAGCCCGTCGGCGGCGGCCAGCAGCGCCCCGTCGACGGCCCGGACGTCGGCAACGCGACCGGTTGTCGTCCAGCCGCCGTCGACCCGTCGGGCGACCCGGCCCCCGCCCGCCGCGAGCAGGGTTCCGTCGTCCCACCCGACCGCGGCCGCCGGGCCGAACCCGGTCGCGGTCGCCCACTCGTCGCCCGGCGTCGACGCGTCGGCCGCCGGGCCGACGAGCACGTCCTCGGGCGTGGCGACGGCCACGCGGCCGCCGGCGACGGCGACGTCGCCAACCGCCCCACGGTGGACCAGCCCGAACTCCCCGACGACGTCCCCGGAGACCGCGACGTGGGCCAGGCCGGCGTCGCTCGCCACCAGCACCGCCGTGGCGCCGGTCCGGTCGTCGAAGACCCGCTTCTCGGCGACGTCCATGGCCGACCGTGGGGCGGCCCGGCGGGAAAACCCGTCGGTGGGGGGCAACGCCGATGAGGTATGCCCCAGCGACGGGACGCTCCCGCCCGCTCTACCGTCCGAGTGGCTCGGACCGCCTCCGCCACAGCTGACCGCATCCCGTGCTTGACCCGAGGATACCGCCAGAAAGCCCTCGCCCGCGTCGCGGCGCAGCCGCGACGGAACGCAGAGGTCGGGCCTGCGGCCCGACCTCAGGCTCGACTCGGGGCATTCCGGGCGGTCGCGCCGTCCCGATCGGCGTCTCCACTGGCGAGGACGCCCTCTCGAACCCACCTCGGGCCCGTCGGATTCGACACTCACGTGTGCAGGTCCCCGGCCAAACGGCACCGAAGTATTCATGTTCGTGGGCACCCCGCGTCGGGCCATGAACCGCGCGGAGAAGGCCGGCCTCCAGCTACGCGCCGTGGACGTGCTGCGCACGCTGAAGGAGAGCCGGACCTACGACGAGCTCGCAGCCGCGACGGGGCTGCCGGCGGGGGACCTCAACCGGTACGTCAACGGCCACGTGCTGCCTGGCGCCGACCGGGCCCGCGAGGTGGTCGACGGCGTCGGGCGCGAGACCCTGGCGGCGGCGGTGTCGGCCCGCATCGAGCGCGACGACGAGGGCTACGTCGACAACTCGCGGGTCGTGTTCGACCAGGGGCTCCTGGACCTGGTGGCGCCCGTCGCCGCCGAACAGCTGGCGTTCGACCGGCCCGACGTGGTGCTGACCGCCGCCACGGACGGCATCACGCTCGCCTCGGCGATGGCCTCGCAGTTCGGCGCCCGGTGTGTCTACGCCAAGAAGAGCAAGGAGACCGCCGTCGAGGAGTTCGTCGAGTCCCGCCAGCGCCTCCAGTCGGGCATCGAGCTCACCTACTACCTCCCGGCCTCGGCGGTCGACGCGGGCGACGCCGTGCTGGTGGTCGACGACCTCATCCGGTCGGGCGAGACCCAGGAGCTGCTGCTGGACGTCGCCGACCGGTCGGGCGGGGAGGTCGTCGGGGTGTTCGCGCTCATCGCGGTCGGCGAGCGGGGCGTCGAGCGGGCGCGGGCCCGGACCGACGCGCCCGTCGGTGCGCTGACGACCGTGGAGTAGGCGGTCGTCGCGGAGCTATGCACGGGGATGGATAGCCCGACCGTCTCGTCACGGAAATCCTTAAGGTCCCGCTGGATGCGTTGCTCGAACGTGCAACATGGCAGCCACTGACACGCTGTCGGAGTACTTCGGGTTCGACGAGTACGACACCGACCTCCGCACCGAGTTCGTGGCGGGACTCACGACCTTCCTGACGATGAGCTACATCGTCGTCGTGAATCCGGCGATACTGAGCGTCGCCATCACGCCGGAGGGCGTGGGTCCCGAGCGGACGTTCCAGATGCTCGCCGTCGTCACCATCATCGCCTCGGTCGTGGCGATGGGGGTGATGGCGCTGTACGCCAACCGCCCGTTCGGCCTGGCGCCGGGGATGGGCCTCAACGCCTTCTTCGTCACCGTGGTCCTGTCGCCGACGCTGGGCATCACCTGGCAGACGGCGCTGGCCGCCGTGTTCGTGGAGGGGCTGGTCTTCATCGGCCTCACCGCCGCCGGGGCCAGGGAGTACGTCATCAACCTGTTCCCCGACCCCGTGAAGTACGCCGTCGGGGCCGGCATCGGCCTGTTCCTCGCCATCGTCGGGCTGCAGTTCATGCGGCTCGTCGTCGGCGACCCGAACGACCTCGTCACGCTGAGCCCGGTCCTGGCCTCGGACCCCGTCGCCGTCCTGTCGGTGGTCGGCGTCCTGCTCACGTTCGTCCTGTACGCCAGGGACGTCGACGGCGCCATCATCCTGGGCATCCTCATCACGGCGATACTGGGCTACCTCGCCGGTGCGCTGGGCTTCGAGCCGTTCCCCGTCGACTCGCCGGCGCTGGGCGAGGGCCAGATCCTCGAGGGATCGGTGTCGCTGGCGCCGGGCTTCGAGTCGGTCACCTACGCCCCGGAGGCCTACGACATCACGCCCCTGGTGGGGGCGTTCCTCGAGGGGCTCCAGAACGTCGAGGCGGTCACCTTCGCGTTCGTCGTGTTCACGTTCTTCTTCGTGGACTTCTTCGACACGGCGGGGACGCTGACCGGACTGGGCCAGGCCGCCGACCTCCTGGACGAGGACGGCGAGTTCCCTGACATGGACCGGCCGCTGATGGCCGACGCCGTCGGCACCACGGTCGGCGGCCTCATCGGGACCTCGACGGTGACCACCTACATCGAGTCCTCGACGGGCATCGAGGAGGGCGGCCGCACCGGCATGACCGCCGCCGTCATCGCGCTGTTGTTCGTGGTGGCGCTCGCCGTCGTGCCGCTGCTGTCGGCCATCCCCTCGTTCGCGCCGTACGTCGCCTTCCTCATCGTCGCGGTGTTCATGTTCCGGGGCGTCGCCGACATCGACTGGGGCGACAGCACCGAGGCCATCCCGGCGACGCTGACCATCGGCCTGATGCCGTTCACGGCCTCCATCGCGACCGGCATCGCCGCCGGCCTGCTCTCGTACCCCCTCGTGAAGACCGCCGCCGGCGAGGGCGGGGACGTCCGGGCCGGCCAGTGGGTGCTGGCCGGCCTGGTCGTCGTCTACTACTTCGTCCGGACCAACACCCTGGTCTGAGGTCGACCAACGGACTCTTCTCCCCCTGCCCCGTCGGCCGACCCGAGATGGAGCGTCCGCGGCTCGTGCGCGCCGGCCTCGCGTTGGTCGTCGTCGGACTGCTCCTCCCGGCGGGCGTGGCCGCCGTCACCAACGAGACCGCCAGCTTCCAGCGGGGCGTGGTCCGCGAGCAGCCGGCGGGCAACACCGTCGTCGCCGTCCAGGGGTTCCGGTCGCTGGGGCCCGGCATGACCAAGAAGCCCGCACGGCTGGCCTCGATCACCCCCGGCGGCGAGGTGGCCTGGCACGTCCAGGGCCGGACGGGCGAGGCCGGCTGGTTCTACGACGTCGACCCCCTGCCGAACGACAACCTGCTGGTGGTCGCGCCCGACCGCACCGGCACCAGCGTGCACGAACTCGACCCGGACACGCGCGAGCGGGTCTGGACCGAGGAGTTCGCCGCCAGGGACACCCACGACGTCGCCCACCTGGGCGACGGGGAACTGCTGGTCGCCCAGATGCGAAACTACGACGCCGACGCCGGCCGGAGCGACGACCGGCTGTTCGTCTACGACCGCGAGACCGACCGCGTCACCTGGGAGTGGTACTTCCGGAACCACTTCCCCAACGGCACCGACGGCGGAATGGGCCCCGACTGGGTCCACGTCAACGACGTCGACGATCTGGGCGACGGGCGGTTCCTGGTGTCGGCGCGGAACTTCGACCAGGTGCTGGTGGTGAACCGCTCCACGAAGGCCATCGAGATGCGGCTGGGCAGCGACGGCAACCACAGCCGGCTGTTCGAGCAGCACAACCCCGACTACCTGGTGAGCGAGGACGGCCACCCGACGGTGCTGGTCGCCGACTCCGAGAACGACCGCGTCGTCGAGTACGAGCGCCGGTGTGCCGGCGGCGCCCACCGCACCGCACCGCCGGCGGACTGCACCTGGCACCGGACCTGGGAGCTGACGGGGCTGCGGTGGCCCCGCGACGCCGACCGGCAGCCCGACGGCAACACCCTGGTCACCGACTCGCTGAACCACCGCGTCATCGAGGTGACCCCGGAGGGCCGCGTCGTCTGGGAGTTCTACGCCACCTGGGGCCCCTACGACGCCGAGCGGCCGGCCACCGGCCGGGGCTCGACCGGCCCCACCGTCGCCGACCTGAACGCCTCGGGGTCGGTCGCCGTCACGGGGTCGTCGGGCAACCTGCCGGTGCCCCGGGAGGCCCGCTCGCCCGCGGGGCTGCTGGCGGAGGTGACCGCCGGGACGCCCGTCTCGGAGCTCACTCTCGAGTTCGCGCGGAAGTGGAACCACGTGGTCCCCTGGATCACACCGACCTGGATGACGGGCTGGGACTTCCTCTACCTCGTCGGCGGCGTCCTGCTCGCGGTGGTCTGGGGGCTCGCCGAGACGTGGCTCCGGCGCGACCGGGTTGTCGCCGGCGCGCTGGCCGTCGGCGAGCGCCTGGCCGGCGACCGGGGCTGACCACGTCGTCCGCCGATTGCGTGGGGCTCTTAACTCTCGGTCCGCTACCTCCGGCCGATGTCGCACCTGGAACTCTACGAGCTGCCGGGATGTCCGTACTGCGCGAAGGTCAAGGACACGCTGGCCGACCTGGACCTGGAGTACGAGTCCCACGAGGTGCCCCGCTCGCACGACGAGCGCACCGAGGTGGAGGCGGTCAGCGGCCAGACCGGCGTGCCGGTGCTGGTCGACGAGGAGAACGGCGTCGAGGGGATGGCCGAGTCCGACGACATCGTGGCGTACCTCGAACGGGAGTACGGGGCGGCCTGAGTCGGGGTATCGGAGTAGCTCATCTCTGGCGGGATGGCTGCGGGATTGTTCGTGAGCGCGTCTCGGTGTGGTCGATAGTCCCATCTGTTCCCCGCTATCAGTGCCCGACCGCACCCGCAGACCGCCACTCGTGCGTGAGCCGATCATACCGCCAGAAAGCCCCCGCCCGCTCGACCCGGCCGAGGTGCTACTGGCGGTCCAGCCCCGGCACCGACGGCCCCTACAGCACGTCCCGATAGGCCTCGAGCGTCTCCTCGACGTCCTCGGCGGTGTGGCCCCAGCTGACGAACTGGGCCTCGTACTGGTTCTGCGAGAGGAAGACGCCCTCCTCGAGCATCGCGGGCCGGAACAGCTTCGCCCAGCGGTCGGTGCGGCCCGCGTCCACGTCGGCGCCGGTGGTCGGACAGCCGTCCCGGCGCGCGCAGTCGGGGTCGCGCCGGCAGCCGGCGGTGCAGGCGCCGTCCTGGGGCGGCTCGTCGGTCCGGGTGAACAGCAGCTTGAAGATGCTGTCGGTGCCGGCGACGGTGTACTCCGGGACGCGGTCGGCGACGATCTCGGTCAGTCCCTCCCGGAGCTGGCGGCCCAGCGCGTTCACGTGGTCGTGGACGTCGTGCTCGGCGGCGAAGCGCAGCGTCTCGAGGCCGGCGGCCATCGTGACGGGGTGGCCC
>CAYWNQ010000040.1:0-13503 GCA_964459695.1 uncultured Halobacteriales archaeon
AGAACAGGCGGGTGTGGTGGCGGGGCGTCCCGTTCTCGAACGGCGTGATGGCCGGGAGGTCCGCCGCGGTGACGTGGCCGGTCTCGGCCAGCTCGAGCTGGTCGGTGAGGTAGTCGGCGGCGGTCAGCCCCGCGAGGCCGAACGAGGAGAAGCCGGCGACCAGTGACGCCGATGGGGCGGTGTCGTGGGTGACCTGGAACGATGCCTGGTCGGTGTCCGGGGTGGCCATACCCCTCGAAGCCCGCCGGCCGGGTTAGTACTGGTGGTGGCTCCCACGGCGTCGCAGGGCCGGGTCGTCGAACCGGACTACCGTCGTGGCCCGAGGTAGCCCCACGCCTGCAGCCGGTCGCCGTCGCCGTCGATCCAGCGTTCGCCGATGTCGTCGCGGTAGTAGAGGTTCGGGATGACGACGTCGTCCACGCGCCCGTAGGCCTGTTCTCGCGCGTCCTGCATCGTCTCCCCCTTGCCGGTCACCACGAGCGGCATGCCGCTCTCGCCGGCGACCCGCCACTGGCCGTCGACCAGCTTGGCGTCCTCGATGTGGATCCCCTCCCTGTCGTCGGACGCGAAGACGACGGCGGCGTTCCGCGAGTTCTCGTCGTAGGTCTTCTCGTCGTCGAACGGGAACGGCGGGAGGACGACCCGGACGCCGACCTGGTAGCCGGTGTGGACCGCCAGTTCCGGGTCGTTGCCGTGTGCGAGATCGTAGAAGAACTGCCCGGTCGGGGACTCGAACGACTCCTCCTGCAGCGCGATCGTCGGGTAGCCGAACCGCGGCGTGAACTCCAGCGGGTAGATGCCGGTCTCGTTCACGATGCAGTTGACGTCGATGCTCCCCACGTAGCCCTCCTCGGCGAGCCAGCCCTCGAGCTTCCCGATCGTCTCCTCGAACAGCTCGTTCCGCCCGGCCCAGAACATCGACGTGCCCATCTCGCCCGTCGACGGGCCGATGTTTCCCGGGAACAGTTTCTTGTGCTCGAAGTTGAAGTTGACCTGGTCGATGAACCGCTCGCCGTTGAAGAACCCACAGATGGCGACCTCCACGCCCTCGACCCTGCGCTGGAGCTGGAAGCCCTTCATGCGGTGGCCCCACGCTTTCTCGTAGGCCCGGAGCACGTCCACGACGTCGCTGCCGTCGTCCTCGCTGCCGACGTACAGCAGCCGCTTGACGTTCTGGACCTCGCCGAGCGGCTTGATCACGTACGGAGCGGGGTTGTCCCGGACGTACCGGACGCCAGCGTCGAACTCCTCGAAGACCCGGTGTTCGACGGTGGTCACGCCGTGGTCCTCCAGGACCTCCATCGCGTAGCCCCGGTCGTCCTCGAGGCGGTCGGTGTTCGGCGTCCCGCCGACGACGGCGTGGCCCTGGGCCCGGAGCTCCCGGGCGAGTTCCCCCGTCCCGACGTCGTCCCCGACCCAGATGTCGTCGAAGACGACGACGTCGGCCCAGTCGAGCTCGGCCCGCCAGTCGTCGGTCTTCGGGACGAAGCCGTTGGCGATCTCCCGGTCGGACTCGGCCTCGACGTAGTACCGCACCTCGTGGCCCTCCCTGGCGACCTGCCAGGCCAGGTCGCCGACGAGGGCGGCGTCCAGCGAACAGAACAGGAAGTTCGTGGCGTCCATGGCACGGACCAGTCCCGCCGGCGCCAAAAACCCGCCTCCGGCCGGGACAGCGTTATCCACGTCGAACGGGTAGTCCCGGCCGTGACGGAGTCGCTACGGGCGGAACTGGCCGACGTCAGGGACACGCTCCTCGCCGAGCCCGTGAGCCCCCGCGTCGAGCGTCCGGCGGACGTCAACCGCCACCACTGCCGGTACGTCGCCGAGACGGTCGCCGACCGGGTCGGCGAGGAGGTCGACGTGCAGGTCCTCGAGGACGGCGGCCGGGGCCACGCCCACACCTGGCTGTACGCCGCCGGCCGCCACTACGACGCCGAGTGCGTCGAGGGCGTGGCCGACCACCGCGACCTGCCGTTCTTCCGGCGCCACCCCGATGCGGCCATCCGGATCGAACCGCGGACGGTCGACCAGGCCACCGTCCGGACCCGCAGCCAGTCCGGGGGCTTCCGCGACCTCTATCCCCCGGGATACGGGCCGGACGAACCCGCCGTCGACCACGGTCGCTACGCTCGGTTCGCCGTCGCCGGCGTCGCGCTCGGGGTCGTGCTCGTCCTGCTCGGCCTCGGCGGGGAGTGGGCACTCGCGACCCACCTCGTCGGCGCGTCGGGGCGCCTCGGGGCGCTGTTCCGGGAGCTCGAGATCGTCGGCGGGGTGCTGGCCGTCGTCGCTCCAGTCGCCTTCCTGCTCCTGCTCCCGGCCCAGCGGGCCCGGGCGGGCTGAGCCGACCGTCCGGCGGGCCGCCGGCCGCAGGCCGACCACCTCGATGCAGTCGCCGCTCAGGACGGGACGGCGGTGTGGTGCCAGCCGGGGTCGCGACCGGTGCGCTCGATCAGGTCCGCACGGCAGGCCGGGCAGTAGTCCGGGGTGGCCGACGCGCTCCGGGGCACGTACACGGCACCTCCGCACACGACGCACCCGTCCGCGACGACGGTCGCGCAGTCGACACAGACGTTGAAGTCCTCAACCGTGAGGTCGCGCAGGGGTTCGAGTCGTTCGTCCAAGAGGTACTCGTCGATGACCGCCTGACAGTTGTGACACGGTTGCATGGCGATACGAACCGACAAACGGGACGGCAACGTAAATACCCCCTGTCGACACGACTCCCGGACGGGGGTCCGTCGGCCGGGCGAGCTCCGGCGTCGGGGCCGTGGTACCGTGGCACCCGGAAGGGTTATCCCGCCGTCGGGCCTCTTGTGAGACGCAATGGCAAACGGCAAGGTTGACTTCTTCAACGACACCGGCGGCTACGGTTTCATCTCGACTGACGCTGACGAGGTCGACGACGACGAGGACGTCTTCTTCCACATGGAGGACGTCGGCGGCCCGGACCTCGAGGAGGGCCAGGAGGTAGAGTTCGACATCGAATCGTCCCCCAAGGGACCCCGGGCGACGAACCTGGTTCGCAAGTAACACGGCCTCCCAGGACCCGGCACGACGAACGGCCGGCCGCCGCCCGCGGCGGCCGGTCCGATAGCGGGTGCTCTCCCGGGTCCGGCCCGTCGTCCCGTGATCGCCGGTCGAGCGCGTCGCCGGGTTTCAGTCGGCCCGCACCGGGTCGACGTCGACGGCGTCGGTCGCCCGGCGGTGGGCGGCCCGGCCCGTGCACCACGCCAGGACGGCGAGCAGCCCCAGCAGCGGGAGCGAGGCGACCGTCAGTGCCGCCCGACTCGCCGAGTGGATGGCAGTCGTCAGGCCGACGGGAAGCCCGCTCATCGCCAGGACGGCCCCGATCTGCGCCGGCTGGACCGGGAACGCGATGAGGGCCGTCCCCGCCAGCAGGAGCAGGCGGTCGCGGCGCGGCCGTTCGAGGTACAGCAGGCACAGCACCGGGAAGTAGACGTAGACGACGTACAGCGCGTTCGACGCCGGCGAGACCAGCAGCGTGGCGACGAGGACGACGAGGTACGTCGTCAGCCGGTCGGCGAACGACGGGTCGCGTTCGACGACCAGCGCGACCGTCGGCGCGACCACGAGCAGCGCCAGCAGCGCGTACAGGTGGGGGTCCACGCCCGGGAGGAGCTGGGAGAACGGGCGGTACAGCGACATCGCGAAGAAGTTCGGCGAGACCGTGCCGGCGAACTCGCCGATGCGGCTCCGCCCCGCCAGCACCCCGAGATACCGGTGGTAGGCGTCCAGCCCGAACAGCGCCGCGCCGAGGGCGAGGCCGCCGATGCCGGTCGCCACCGCGGCCGCGAGGGCGCGCCAGGCGCGGCGCCAGACCAGCCAGAGCCCCAGCACCGCGGGGAACAGCTTCACCAGGGCCGCCCCACCGAGTGCGACGCCGGCGACGCCCTGGCGGTCGCGCTCGACGGCCAGGAACGCGCCCGCGAGGGCGAGCGCGATGAGCAGGTCGACCTGGCCCTGGCCGAAGATGGCCATCACCGGCGCGCTGGCGAGGCAGAAGCCCGCGACGAGCCAGCGGTCGACGGTGGGGAGCCGTCCGCGGCGTGACTCGATGGTCCGGACGGTCAGCCCGGCCAGCGCGAGCGCGAGGCAGACGTTCAGCGCGGTCTGGAGCGCGAAGGCGAGCCACCAGCCGCCGGCGGCGGCCTGCGGGACGAACAGCAGGACGGCGATCGGTGGGTAGACGTAGGTGACCGCCGGCAGGCCCGTCTCCATCCCGACGAACGGCTCGCCGGAGATGGCGGCCTCGGCGGCGTAGTAGTAGGCACGGAAGTCCCAGCCGAGGTTCGAGATCTCCGCGACGCCGAGGAAGTACGCCGGGACCAGCAGGCCGCCGGCGACGCACAGCGCCAGGACGATTCGTCGGTGCTGTCGCACGCTCGAGGCTCGCGCGAGCGACCGGCGTGCGACGGAGGCAAGCGATGACATCGTTCGGTGGAGGGCTGGTCGGTGCCGGCGGAAATCGGCCCGTCGGCGGGCCACGACGCGGTTCCGGACCGACGGTCGTGTCTTCGGGATGCCATGTACTCGGGCAGGGCCCTATAGTTCCTGCGGAGTCGTCTCGTGGCACCGTCCAAGCAGGATGACGCGTGTCAGACAGTTCCGACCGATCGGCGGGGGCTGTGTCGCTCCCCGGACGGCCGGACCGGGTGGGACCCCAGAGGGACCTCGCCGCACGCGGCTGCCGAGCGCTCCGGCGGCCCGCGCCGGGCGGGGGTGCAGAACCATGGCCGTCACTCTCGCGGACGGTGGCAGTTAGTCGCGGCGGCGTGTACCGGCCCCTGACGTGGGCCGGCCGTCCCGGTCCGCGGGCCCGCCCGACGATGCCCGATAGCGGGTCGTGTCACATGCGCGTCGCTTCCTTGGCCTCCTCGGCGTGCTCGAGGGCGTACTCGAGCTGGCGGCGGTGGACCGCCTCGAGGTCCTCGACGGCGACGTCGCCGAGGTCGGTCGTGACGTCGATGCCCGGCAGGCTGGTCTTCAGCGTCGCGCCGTCGCCGTCGACGACGTCCGCCAGGTCGATGTCGTCCAGTGCCATCGGCGGCGTGGAGGGCCCTCGGCCACATAACCGCTCGGCCGGCGACGCCGCGGCACGGTCCAGTTTACGCTGGCGGTACTGTCATCCACAACGAGCTCATCTGAACGGTGGCCGGCGGGACGACCTCACACGGTCGGCCCGGATGGAGCCGGTCGGCCATCCGTCGGGGAGGGCCTCGGATCTCCTCGCCGTTCCATCACGAACGTTCATCTAGGACACGCCCGGCCCCCGCATGTCAAGCAACCGCATATAGTGACATATTATCTCACGATATTCTTATTACATTCCCGGGAGACCGCCGGGACGAGGATGCCCGACCACGCGCTCCGCACGGCGGTGACCCTCTACGAGGGCGGCACACTCGACCTCGAGACCGCGGCGAGTCACGCCGGCGTCTCGACCGGACGGCTCGCCCGCCGGGCCGCCGCTGCCGCGGTCCCCGTCCCGGATTCCTCCGCCGGGGAGGACCGCGAGCGCCTCCGCGTCGCCGCCGACTGAGCCCCGCCGAATCCGCGCCCCGCAGGCCCCGAACTCGGCCCTCCACCCGGCACGGTACTCACCGGTCGTCGTTCCGGTCGACGAGCACGTTCGTCGTCACCGTCCGATTCCCGCCCAGCGCGTCGAACCGGACGCGGTCGGTCCGCCCGCCGACCGCCACGGTGGCCCACGACTCCGACCGCAGGGTCGACCGCTCGCCGTTCCGGACGTGGGTCGGCCACCAGGCCGCCATCCGCGCGTTGTCCAGCGTGGGTTCGAAGGTGACCTCCCGCCGCTCGAAGGGGCCGAGGACCACGGTCCGGTCGAGCGCCTCGTCGGCGAGGACGGCCCCGTTGAGCGACGCGGAGTAGTTGACGTCCCGGATCGTCACCTCCCGCGGCCGGTTGTTCTCCAGGACCACCGTCGCCTCGATCGGTGCCTCGCTCGGCGTCGCCCGGCCCCAGACGGCGGTGGTCCGGGCCACCGTCACCGGCGAGCCCCCGAGTCCGCCGATCGGCTGGTCCGTCGTCGAGTTGTAGCCCGAGAGCACCGCGGTCTCGACCACCCGGTCCTCGGCGTCGAGGCCGACGTCGAAGGTCGTGACCCCGACGTCGACGCTCGCGTCCGCCGACGTGTTCACCGTCGACCGCTCCCCCCGGTTCAGGTGGCGGGCCCACCACCGCGGCACGGTGTCGTGGGCCATCCGGCTGACGACGTCCAGGGTCGAGTTCCCCGGCGCCAGGCCGTCGGTGGTCCGGCTCCCGTCGGCCACGCGGACCCCGTTGATGGTCGTGACGTGGCTCGCCCGGACGTCCAGCAGCCGGCTGACCGCCTCGCCGCTGGGGTTGGCGACGGGGACGGTGGTGACGATCTCGGTCGTCTCCTCGCCCACCTCGCCCCAGTCGCTGTCCGGCGTCCCGGTGGTCGGCCGGCGGATCTCCGCGCCGTCGTCCCCGACCGGGAGCGGTTCGACCGTCCCGTTCGCGCTGCCGAGCATGTCGGTGGTGACCGCCGACCGCTGGCGGAACATCGCGACGGGGACCCGGACCAGCTCGCCGTCGTCGTCGACCAGGGCGAACACCGCGACGGACAGCTCCGTCCGCTGGTCGTTCCGGAGGTGGCTGACCCACCAGTCCTGCATGGCCTGCGGGTCGATCGCCGCGGTCGTCGTGAACGCCGCCGTCTCGTCGGGCGCGAGCCGGAAGCTGTCGTTCGTCCGACCCTCGCCGACGACGACCCCGTTCATCCGGATCTCGTAGGCCGTCCCGTCGATGCCGACGGGGTGGTCGTGGCGGTTCCGGAACCGGCTCGTCACGACGATCGGAGTGGCCTCGTCGGTGGCCTCGCCCCAGGACGTGTTCCGGTCCGTCACGTCGAGGATGGTCCGGTTGGCGGCGACGACGGGGCCCGTCGCGCCCTCGGACACGGGCCCGAGCACCCTGACCTGGACCGGCCGTCGCATCGTCGACAGCGACGTCCCCAGCGGGACGCCGGTGAACGAGACCCGTGGTTCGATGGTCATCGTGGTGTTGCCGCCGTTCCTGACGTGGCTGACCCACCACGCCGGAATCTGCCCGCTGTCCATCGCCGCGGTGACCTCGAGGACGTTCCGGCCGGGCTCGAGTTTCAGCCCCGACCGCGTCCCGCTCGCGACCGCCACGTCGTTGAGCTTCACCGTGTAGGTCAGGTCGACCGTGCCCGGCAGCGCCTTCTCGTTGGGGTTCCGGACGACCACGCGGCTGTCGATGGTCGCCGACTCCTCCGAGACGTTCGCGAAGCTGCTGTCGACCGAGACCACCTGCGGCTGCTGGAAGTTCGGGCCCAGGAAGAACAGGTAGGCACCGACGAGCAGGGCGGCGACGACCGCGACCGCGAGTCCGCCCCTGACGAGCAGGTCCCGGCGCTCCATGTGGGGTCACGGTCAGGGTGGCGCCGGGTAAATCCCACGGCCGCCTCGGCACTCGACTCGCCAGTGATCGTAGAGCGTTCCCGGTCGGTCTCCGACCCGACTCCGGACGGACCTCGAAAACGGTCCTGGCTCCCCTCGACGCCGGTCGGCCTGCGATGGCACCCACACCGACGCGCCGACGATCCATCGCCCTCGCCGGGGGCGCCACCGCGGCCGCGCTCGCAGGTAGTACGGACACCGGCGGCGACGGGGCCAGCCCCACCGAGACCGGCGCTGCCGGGTCGATGGGCGGCTGAGGACAGGTGCCCCCCCGGACCCGGGCCGCGGTCGGCCGTCCACCCGACCGGCTACAGGTCGTCCCAGTAGTCCGGCTCGTTGCCGGGCGTCCACTTGATGGAGCAGCCCCGCGAGGCGTTCCACGGGACCGAGACCTCCTCGCCGGCCAGTACCTCGTCGATGGCCCGGCGCATCTCGAAGCCCGGCTCGCCGGAGGGCTCGTCGTCGGGGTTCATCGCGTCGTCCAGCCGGCCGTGGTAGGCCAGCCGGAACCGGCCGCCGTCGTTTCGGAACAGGTACGGGTCGGGCGTGCAGACCGCGCCGTAGGCCGCGGCGACCGCCTGGCTCTCGTCGCGCAGGTAGGCGTCCAGCCGGAGGCGACCCGACTCGACGGCCTCGGCCATCGAATCGAAGGAGTCGTCGGGGTACTGCTCGGCGTCGTTGGGGTTGATGCCGACCACGGCCACCTCGTCGTAGTCGGCGGCGATGGCGTTGAGCGCGCCCTCCTTGGCCCGGGCGTACGGGCAGTGGTTGCAGGTGAACACGACCAGCAGGGCCTCGCTGTCGGCGAAGTCCTCGACCGCGTAGCTGTCGCCGTCGGTGGCGGGGAGGTCGAACGCCGGTGGCTCGTCGCCGTCCTCGAGGACCTCGATGCTCTCCTCTGACATGCGCGGTGGTTGGGGCGGACCGCCCATAGCTCTGGTGACCCGTGCGGCCACGCTTTTGGTGCCCCGCGCCGTGGTCGCACCATGACGGTTCCCGAGGCGGTGGAGGCGTTCGCGGCGTCGCTCGGCCCGGACCTCGACGACGTGCAGCGGGAGATGGAGGCCCGCGTCGAGGACGACTGGTTCCCGACCGTCGGTCCGGCGGTCGGCGGCTGGCTCTACCTCCTCGCGGGAGCGGTCGACGCGCGTCGCGTGTTCGAGTTCGGCTCCGGGTTCGGCTACTCGGCGTACTGGTTCGCGCGGGCACTGCCGCCGGACGGCGAGGTGGTGCTCACGGAGGTCGACGCCGACGAGCTGGCCGAGGCCCGCGAGTTCCTCGAGCGCGGGGGCTACGCCGACCGCGCCCGGTTCGAGCACGGCGACGCCATCGAGACCGTCGCGGAGTACGACGGCCCGTTCGAGGCGGTCCTGATCGACAACGAGAAGCACCGCTACGTCGAGGCGTTCGACGCCGTCCGGTCGAAGGTCGCCGACGGTGGCGTGGTCTGTGCGGACAACGTCACCGATGGCCCCGTCGAGTTCGAGACGGTCGCGGCGCTGCTGGACGGCCAGTCGGTCGACGCCGACGAGGCCGAGCGCGGCGTCGTGGAGTACGTCAGGCACGTCGAGGCCGACCCGGCGTTCGAGACGGCGCTGCTGCCGCTGGGCGAGGGCGTCGCCGTGAGCGTGCGGGGGTGAGCGATTCGCAGTCGCGGTCGGACTCGAGCGTGCGGTCACGGCTCGGGGCGCCCGGCCGGCGGAGACGGACCATCCCCGGTCCGCCACGCACCTTTTGGGGTACCCCCACGAACCGCCGGCCATGCGCGACGAGGAGGAGATCCGCGAGCAGTACGAGTTCCTCGCCGAGCACCTCGAGAGCGAGGAGATGCGCCACGAGGGCGTCAGGCAGATGTTCACCTACTACAAGCGCGCCCTCGGATGGGTGCTCGAGGAGGAGCACATCTGACCGACAGGCGTTACCCGGGTCGGTACCTTTAAGTTTGGCCACCGGTATGCATCGGGTGACGCTTCGCTTGGAGGGCCGAAGCGTCAGCGGGGACCAATTCAGGGCGGCAAGCGTCCGACCGCTTTTCGCGGTCGGACTGCTTTCCTCTCAGCACAGTTCCGCAAGCGACGCCACAGTGCTGGCGTCGAGTCCCGCGTCCAGTTCCTGTCGTCATTCCGGTCAGTACCGGGAGCTGGCACCGCCGGGGGTCCCGAGGTGGTGGAGCCCAACCCCCGGAATCCGCCGGCGTTCCCGGGCGTTCACGCCTCCTCCGCGAGACGACATGACGGCATCGGTATATTTAATGCGTCCCGACAGTAACTGTCGCGTAGACAGACAGATGTACGACCTGACGGGCTTCCAGCGGGACCTGCTGTACGTCATCTCCGGACGCGACGAACCGCACGGCCTCGCCATCAAGGAGGAACTCGAGCAGTACTACGAGAAGGAGATCCACCACGGCCGGCTCTACCCCAACCTCGACACGCTGGTCGACAAGGGTCTCGTCGAGAAGGGCCAGCGCGACCGACGCACCAACTTCTACACGCTGACCCGGCGGGGGCGCCGGGAGATCGAGGCGCGCCGCGAGTGGGAAGCCCAGTACGTCGACCTGGAGTAGTGCGCTCGCGGACGCTGACCGCCGTCGCGGGGGTGCTCGCGAGCCTCGCGGTGAGCGCCGTCCTGTACGTCTACCTGGACACGCTGTTCGTCTTCCTGGTCGTCCCGTTCGTGCCGGTCCTGTTCCGGGGCCTCCGCGGCGACGGGGACGTCGACGACCGGCCGCAGGTCCGGGAGTGTCCCGAGTGCGGCTTCCGGACCCGCGACGAGGAGTACGAGTTCTGTCCGCGCGATGGCCTGCGCCTCCGGGAGTAGCCGGTGGCCGGGCCGGGGGCGTCGCGCCACCCTTTTACCGGGGGACCGAGAACGGCTGGCGATGGCGGTCCTCGACGAGCACGTGCTCCGCCTGGTGCTGGCCGCCGCACTCGGGCTGTTCCTGGGCCTGGAGCGCGAGTGGTCGGACAAGGCCGCCGGTATCCGGACGTTCTCGCTCATCAGCCTGCTGGCAGCGGTGTTCACCGTGCTCGACGACCGACTGCTGCTGGTCGTCGGCGGCGTGCTCGTCATCGTCCAGGGGGTGTTGCTGGCCTCCCAGTCGCTGGTCGGCGATGCCGAGGGGCTGGCGCTGACCACGTCGGTGTCGATGCTGGTGGCCTACGGCGTCGGTGCGCTGGTGGCCTCCGGGCTCATCCTCGAGGGCGTCACCGTCGCCGTCCTGTCGTCGCTGCTGCTGGTGCTCCGTCGCGAGCTCCACTCGATGGCCCACGAGCTCACCCGCCGGGAGGTGCGGGCCGCCGCGGAGTTCGCCATCCTCGCGTTCGTGGTGTTCCCGCTGCTCCCCTCGGGCCACCGGGACGTCTCGGTCGCCGGCCTGACCGTCGAGGTCGAGCCGCGCGTCGTCTGGCTGATGGTGGTGTTCGTCGCGGCCATCGGCATCGTCAACTACGCCGTGGTCCAGACGTACGGCGGCCGGGGCATCGCCGTCACCGGCTTCTTCGGTGGGCTGGCCTCCTCGACCGCCGTCGTGGGCACGATGCTGGACCACGTCAACCAGCGCGAGGCCGCGACGGGCTACGCCGTGGCGGCCATCCTGCTCGCCGACGCGGCGATGGCGATGCGCAACCTCGCCATCGCGCTGACGTTCTCGGTGCCCGCGGGCGTCATGGTGGGGGCGATAGCTCCGCTGGGCGCGATCATCGTCGTCGCCGTGGCGGTCGCCGCCCACACCGCGGACTGGTCCACGTCGGTCGACATCGACCTCGAGTCGCCGTTCACCCTCCAGTACGCGCTGGGCTTCGGGGCGCTGTTCCTGCTCGTGGTGCTGGCCGGCGGGTTCGCCGAGTCGGCGTTCGGGACGGTGGGGCTGTACCTCACGGCGGTGTTCGCCGGCCTCGTCTCGTCGGCGGGCGTGACCGCCTCGGCGGTGCTGCTGTACGCCAACGGCACCATCGGGGCGGAGACCGCGACGGTGGCCGTGATGCTCGCGACCGCCGCCTCCATCGCGGTCAAGGCCGGCCTGACGCTGGCCTCGGGCCGCCGGGAGTTCTCGCGGCGGGTGGCGACCTACAGCGCCGTCCTGCTGGCGGTGGCCGTGGGCGCGACCGGCGTCCTCCTCGTGGTCTGACCCCTGACGACGTCGCGATAACAGCAGTATTCTTAACCCGGGACTCGCCGAAGGTCGGCGCATGGACCGGGACACCGCCGAGCCGCAGGTCGACGAGCTGCCGGGCCCGCGCGCGAGCGAGCGCGTCGCCAGCCACCACGAGGTCGCGGCCACCGCCACGCACGTCTACGAGTTCGTCTGGGACGTCCTCGCCGGGGGCGACGGGCCGTTCTGCACCGACGCCGACGGCAACGTGCTGCTGGACTTCACCTCCCACGTCGGCGCCGCGCCGCTGGGCTACGACAACCCGAAGCTCACCGACCGCATGGCCGGGTTCGACCTGCCCGAGCCCGCGAAGTTCGCCGGCCAGGACTTCTACGCCACGGCGGGCGACCCCGACGACGCCGACTACCCGGGCCCCACCGAGCTGATGGAGCGCCTGACCGACGTGTCCGGCCGGTACGGGCTGGACACCGTGTTCCTCTCGAACTCCGGCGCCGAGGCCGTCGAGAACGCCATCAAGGTCTGCTACGACCACACCGGCGGCCAGTACGGCGTCACCTTCGAGGGCGCGTTCCACGGGCGCACCCTCGGCGCGCTGTCGCTCAACCGCTCGAAGGCCGTCTACCGCCGGTCGTTCCCGGAGGTCCCGGGCGTCCACGACGCGCCGTACTGCCGGGACGCCGACTGCACGCCGGCGACCTGCTCGTGTGGCTTCTTCCCCGCCGCCGAGGAGCCCTCCCAGCTCCGCCGGATGCTCGACCCCGACGGCGGCCACGTGAGCGCCGACGACCTCGCGTACGTCGTGCTCGAGCCGGTCCAGGGCGAAGGCGGCTACCACCCGCCGAGCGACGCGTTCATGGACGAGGTTGCCGCCCTGGTCGAGCGCCACGACGTGCCGCTGGTGGCCGACGAGATACAGGCCGGCGTCGGGCGCACCGGGGAGTTCTGGGCGAGCGACCACTACGCCGTCGAGCCCGACGTCATCGCCGGGGCGAAGGCCCTGCGGGTCGGGGCGACCATCGCCGCCGAGTCGACGTTCCCCGACGAGCGCTCGCGCATCTCCTCGACCTGGGGGGCTGGCGCCCTGGTCGACGCGTTGCAGGGCGCGCTCACCATCGACGCCATCCACGACCACGACCTCATGGCCAACGCGACCCGGCGTGGCCGCCAGCTCCGCGAACTCCTGGTCGACGCCGACCTCGGGCCCGTCGCGGACGTCCGGAACCTGGGCCTGCTGTTCGGCGTCGAGTTCGACACGAAGGCACGCCGCGACGACGTGCTCGACGCGGCGTTCTCCCGGGGCCTGCTGACGCTGACCTGTGGCCGGAAGACCCTCCGGGTCCTCCCGCCGCTGGACGTCACCGAGCGCGAGATCGAGATCGGGTTCGAGCTGCTGGCCGACGCCGTCCGCGACGTCGCCTGAGGCCGCGTCGGCCTGCGGGACCGCCACGGTCTCCCGTCGCAACGGTCGACACGCCGGAGGTCGAGGCCGACGTGGAGAGGATTCGCCACGGAGAGAGTCTCCTCCGCCCGATATCCACCGCGTCTTCAGGTGCTGACAACGCCCGGGAAGGTCTATAAGGTTGCCCGTCCTACTGAGTTGCATGGCCGACCCGTGCATGAACTGCGGCGAGACCGAGGCGGAGCCGTACGACCTGCTGGTCCGGAGCAACCGACACGAGGAGACGTACCTCTGCGACGCGTGCCATACCGCCCTCGAGACCCACACCGCCGACTGACGGCCCGCCGAACTTCTGCGGCCCGACTCAGAACTGGTAGCGGCGGTCGTCGCCGTCGCTCCCGGGGAACTGGTCGCCGCCCCCGGTCATCTCGTCGTAGGTCATCCCGCTGAGGTACTCGTCGTAGGTGCAGTCGTAGCCCGACCGGAGGTGGAAGTCCAGGTTC
>CAYWNQ010000041.1:0-13400 GCA_964459695.1 uncultured Halobacteriales archaeon
CATCGCCGTCGTCGACCTCGACCGGTGCCAGCCCGACCGGTGCAACTACGAGTGCGCCAACTACTGCCCGCCCAACCGCACCGGCAAGGAGTGCATCGTCACCCGCGAGGAGCGCCACGAGGACGAGGAGACCTACCAGGGCGACCCCGACCAGGTGTCCATCTCCGAGGAGATCTGCCTCGGCGAATCCTGTGGCATCTGCGTCGAGAAGTGCCCGTTCGACGCCATCCAGATCATCAACCTCCCCCAGGAGCTCGACGAGGAGCCGGCCCACCGGTACGGCGAGAACGCGTTCGCGCTGTACGGCCTGCCCGCCCCCGCCGAGGGCCGGGTGACGGGCATCCTCGGCCCGAACGGCATCGGGAAGACCACCGCCGTGCGCATCCTCGCCGGCGAGATCGAGCCGAACCTCGGACGGTTCCGCGACGCCCCCGACTGGGACGACGTGCTCGAGGCCTACCGCGGCACGGCGCTCCAGGACTTCCTCGGCGACCTCCGCGAGGGGGCCGTGACCGTCGCCCGCAAGCCACAGTACGTCGACCGCATCCCCGACCGGTTCGAAGGCAACACCATGGAGCTGCTCGAGAGCGTCGACGAGCGCGACGCCGCCGACGAGCTGGTCGAGCGGCTCGACGTCGCCCCCGTCGTCGACCAGCCCATCGACACGCTGTCGGGCGGCGAGCTCCAGCGCGTCGCCCTGGCCGCCACGCTGGTCCGGGACGCCGACTTCTACTTCCTGGACGAGATCACGCCGTACCTCGACATCGGCCAGCGCGTCACCGCCGCCCGCATCGTGCGGGACCTCGCCGCCGAGGAGGGCCGCTCGATGCTGGTCGTCGAGCACGACCTCGCGGTGCTGGACCTGCTCGCCGACGCGCTCCACGTGACCTACGGCAGCCCCGGCGCGTTCGGCATCGTCACGGACCCCAAGTCCACCAAGAAGGGCATCAACGAGTACCTCGCGGGCTACCTCGACAACGAGAACATGCGCATCCGCGAGGAGGCCATCGAGTTCGAGGAGCACGCCCCGCGGGCCGCGAGCCACGGCGACACCCTGGCTGCGTACCCGGAGATGACCGTCTCCTACGGCGAGGGGGAGTTCGAGCTGCAGGTCGACGCCGGCGAGATCCGCCGCGAGGAGGTGCTGGGCGTCGTCGGTCCCAACGGCATCGGCAAGTCCACGTTCGCGCGGCTGCTGACCGGGCGCCTCCAGCCCGACGCGGGCGACCCCGACCTCGACCTCGACATCGCCTACAAGCCCCAGTACGTCGAGATCGACCAGCCGATGCGCGTCGACGCGTTCCTCTCGTCGATCACCGACGACTTCGGCACCTCCCACTGGAACACCGAGATCGCCCAGCCGCTGCTGCTGGAGCGCATCATGGAACAGCAGCTGACGGACCTCTCGGGCGGCGAGCGCCAGCGGGTCGCCATCGCGGCCTGCCTCTCGGAGGACGCCGACCTCTACCTCCTGGACGAGCCCAGCGCGCACCTCGACGTCGAGCAGCGCGTGCTCGCGACGCGGGCCATCCGGCGCTACACCGAGACCCACGACGCCACGGCGCTGGTCATCGACCACGACATCTACATGATCGACCTGCTGGCCGACCGGCTGCAGGTGTTCGACGGGGCCCCTGCCGAGCGCGGCCACGCCGGCACGCCCGTCGGCATGCGCGAGGGGATGAACCAGTTCCTCGCCAACCTCGACGTCACCTTCCGCCGGGACGAGCGCACGGGTCGGCCCCGCATCAACAAGCCCGGCTCGCAGCTCGACCGCGAGCAGAAGGAGGCCGGCGAGTACTACTACGCCCCCGCAGACGCGGAGTGAGTGCGGCGAGACCGGCGACGTGGCCCACCGGCTACCGGAACCGCACGCCCAGGTCGTGGAGTCCCTCGTTGTGCCGGGCGACGTTGATGAGCAGCGGCGTCAGGGACTCCACTTCGGCGGCGTTGGCCAGCCCGCCGGCGTAAAGCGGCCGCAGCCCGTCGATCTCGCCGGCCAGCATCGAGACGATGTCGGTCGCGTCGGGGTCGTCGCCCACGACCAGCACGTCCCAGTCCAGGTCGGCGTCGAGGTCGGCGAGGCGCCCGGCGGCGAGGTTGTGGAAGGCGCCGACCACGGCGACGCCTTCCGGGGCCGCGTCCGCCGCGAGCGCCGTGACGCTGCCCGCGCCCGGGCGGTTGTAGTGCATCCCGTCGTCGTCGCTGCGCATCCCGACGGCGGGCGAGACCAGCACGTCGCCCTCGTCGAGCCCGTCGGCCACCGACTCGACGGTGTCGACCAGGTGGTAGGCCGGCACCGACGCCACCACAACGCGGGCCCTGTCGGCGGCCATCGGGTTGGCGAACCCCTGGATGTCGGCGTCGACGCCGCGGCTCGCGAGCTCGGTCTCGTACTCCTCGGCCTTGCTCCGGGCCCGGTCGGCGTCCCGGGAGCCGACGATGACCTCGTGGTCGGTCTCGTCGGCCCACCGCAGCGCCAGCCCCTCGCCGATGTCGCCGGTGCCGCCCAGTAGCGCGATTCGCATGCGTTGCGGTGGGAGCAGCGGGTGGATAAGGGTTCCGCGACCGCCATTGGAGCCGCGAGCCGCTCGACCGCAGCCAGCCGGGGAATTCCTGGCCATATCGAGGGAGGGTCCCACACTCGACGGTGCCCGCAAGTACGCACCGCCCGGTGGTCGGCCGTCCCGGGCCGTCAGGGATGGGGCCGAGAGGCCCGCGTCAGGCCAGCAGGTCGGTGCGGGTGACCACGAGCCACGCCAGTGGCACCGAGAGCACGAGCAGCGGGCCGGTGACGACCAGTTGCGTGACGGCGTCCGGCGGGGTGGCGGTGGCGCCGACGGCGAACGCGACGATCCAGAGGGTCCCCAGCGCGATCAGGAACCGTCGCCGGCGACTCCGGGCCACAGTCACCGCGCCTCCAGGAGGTCGGGCAGGTCGTTGACCGATTCCACCACGGCGGCGGCCCCCGCGTCCTCGAACGCGCGCCGGCCGTCCTCGCCGGCCAGCCCGCCGGTCAGGACGCCGATTCCGTGGTAGGTCCGGTCGGGGTCGGCCTCGGCGGCGTTGGTCGCGGTGCGGACGTCGTCCAGGGTGTCGCCGGCGTAGGCGACTGCGTCCGCTCCGAAGGTCTCTGCGAGACGGTGCAGGCCCCCGGGATCGGGCTTGCCGCCCTCCCAGTCGTCCATCGTGTACCGGTGGGCGTCCGGCAGCGAGAGGCCGGCGCGGTCGAGGGCGATGTCGGCCTCGGCGGCGGGTCTGCCCGTGAGCACGCCGACGGCGAAGTCGGCCCGGAGGCGCTCGAGCGCGTCGGCCTCGACCAGCACCGGCTCGTCGTGGACGAACCCCTCCACGGCGACGTCGGGTTCGCCGCCCTCCAGCTCGCGGTAGAGGTCGGCGCCGAGGTACAGCATCTGGAACACGTCGCGCAGGCGCTCGGGGCCCCAGGCGTCGTAGACCTGCTCGCGCTCGGAGGGGTCGAGGCTGTCGGCGACCACGGTCTCGGCGGCGGCCAGCCCCCCGCCGGAGGCGGCGATCTTGTCGGCGAAGGTCTCGACGGACAGCGGGAACCCGGCGCGCCGGGCCAGCACGTACAGCGCGACGCAGTAGGTCAGCTCCCAGTCGTTGTTGAAGCCGCCGGCGTCCTTGAACGCCTGGAGGTCCTCCCGGGGGATGGTCTCGTCGTGGACGCGCTCGACGGCCTCGACGACGGCGCGCCGGTAGGAGTCGGCGACGTCGACCAGCACGCCGTCGACGTCGAGCACGACGGCGTCGACCGACAGCGTCACGCGGGACCGCCCCCGGGCCGGTAGAGGGTCTCGTCGCCACCGAGCCGTTCGCAGTCGGCGGGCACGACGGCGGGGTCGGTGCCCAGCGTGGTGAACCGGCAGTCGGCGCCGGCCGCCCGGGCCACCTCGGCGACCGGCCGCTGGAGCTCCGGCGGGCAGTTCAGCGCGTAGACGGCGTCGGCGTCGGCGTAGACCGACGGGTCGGGGTCGGTGACGTCGTCGCGCACGAACGCGACCGGCGCGGGGACGTCCCGGGCGCGGACGTCGGTCGCGGTCACCAGACAGCCCCGGTCGGCCAGGGCGGCCGCCACCGCCGGTCGTCGCCCCACGCCGACCTCCACGAGGCGGTCGTGGTCGGCCAGTCGCTCGACCAGCGCTCCTCGCCCGGTGTGCACGTCGGGATGTTTATGGCGAGCCCCGTCTAATGCTTTCCCATGCACGTCGACATCGTGCCGGTGGGTGACGTGCCGGCGTCGGTGAAGCGGAAGGCCTCCACCGCTCTCCGTTCTGTCTACGACTGCGAGGTGACCATCCAGGACTCCGAGACGGTCCCCGAAGGCGCGTACGACGGCGGTCGCGACCAGTACCGCGCCGAGGAGTTCATCGAGCTCGCCTCCCGGGTCGGCGACGGCGCGAAGAACATCGCCATCACGGCCCACGACCTCTACTACCGGCGGCGAAACTACGTCTTCGGGCTCGCCTACCTGTCGGGCAACGGCTCGGTCGTGTCGACCGCGCGGCTCCAGACCTCCTCGGACGGCGGGTTCTCCGACCGGTCGTCGGGCGAGATCTTCTCAGACCGCATCCGCAAGGAGGTGGTCCACGAGGTGGGCCACACCCTCGGGCTGGAGCACTGCGACAACAACCGCTGCGTCATGAACTTCTCGCCGACCGTCCGGCAGGTCGACGTCAAGGAGGAGAACCTCTGCGGGACCTGCCAGCGCGACGTGCTGTAGGCCGCCGGCCTCACTCCGCGACCGCCGGCAGCCCGATTACGTCGATGTCCCGCTCGTCGACCAACGTCTCGAGCTCCGCGACCCGGGGTTCGACCGCGTCGGGCTCGTGGGCGTCGGTGCCGAGCACGAACGACAGGCCCCGCTCCAGCAGGACGTCCAGGAACGCCTCGCGCGGGTGGAACCGCCCGTACTCGTCCAGCACCCGGCCGGCGTTGACCTCCGGGACGGTGGCGCTGTCGGCCAGCGCGTCGGCGATGCGCTCGTAGTCCGCCCGGGTCGCCAGCCCCCGGAGTGCCGGGTTGCGCTCGACGAGGTCCAGGTGGGCGGCCACGTCGAACAGCTCGGACTCCACCAGCGACACCACCGCGTCCACGTAGTCGGCCACGAACGCGCGGCGCTCGGACTCGTCGTGGTCGGCGAACTGCGACTCGTCGAAGACGTTGCGCTCGCCGACCAGGTGGACGCTGCCGACGGCGTAGTCGAATCCCCGCTCGTCGAGGAACCGCCCGATGGCCGCCTCGTCACGCGGGTCGTAGTCCATCTCGACGGCGTCGAACACCCGGAGGTCGGACTCGGCGCGGAGCCGCTCGATGCCGGCGCTCCGGCGCTCGGCGGTCAGGTCGAGCTGGAACCCCAGCCAGTCCCGGAGCCGGCGCTCGCGTTCGCGCTCGCAGACGTTGTAGTGGTCGGCGAAGCCGACCCCCTCGAGGCCCGCATCCGCCGCGGCGGCGAGCATCCGCCACATGAACGAGCCGTCGGAGTAGTTCGTGTGCTGGTGGTAGTCGAAGCGCACGGGTGGACGGGGTCGGCGCGGCGGCGGGGGTCAGGCCCCGGCCTGCTCGAGGGCGGTCTCGATGTCCTCGCGCTGGGTCACGCCGACGAAGCGCTCGACGATGCCCTCGTCGTTCTCGACGATGAGCGTCGGCAGCGAGCGCACCTGGTACTCGTTGGCGACGTCCTGCTCCTCGTCGACGTTGACCTTCTCGAGTGTGAACCGGTCGCCGTACTCCTCGGCGAGCTCCTCCAGGATGGGGTCCTGGGTCTTGCAGGGGCCACACCAGTCGGCATAGAAGTCCTTGAGAGTGACGGGCATGTGACGACCGGAAGTTGCCGAGCCGCCCGCATAAGGGTTTCCCAGTCGTGCGTCGGAGGTGGGCCCGGGAGAGCCTTCGGCTCCCTCGCTGTTCACGGCGACGGAGTCGCCGTTCGCCCGTGGGAGCGGAGCTCCCACGCTGTCGTCGGGGCGACGCGCCGACTGCAAGCGGGACCGGAGGTCCCGCCCCGCTCTCGGGTCCAGCCGCCTCGCGGGCATTCCGGGCGGCTTCTGACGACCACGTGCCCCAGCACCGGTGAATTCCGGACGATGCCCACCCGGAGTCGACACCGTCTGCCCGCGCCCGAAACCCTCAAGGCGGCTCGCCGCCCACGCTCGTCCATGAGCAGCGGACAGAACAGCGGCGGGCTGATGTCCAGCGCGGGACTGGTCCGGTACTTCGACTCCGAGGACCGCAACGCGCCGACCATCGACCCGAAGACGGTGGTGGCCTTCGGCGCGATGTTCGGCCTCCTCGTCCAGATCCTGAACGTCGTCTGAGCCGGTCCGGGAGGGTTTTGGGGCCGCGAGGCGTACCGACCAGCCATGGGACTGACCGCCGGCGTCGTCGCGGTCCAGGGCGACGTCTCCGAGCACGCCCGGGCCATCAGGCGTGCCGCCGCCGGCCGCGGGCGGGAGGCGTCGGTCCGGGAGGTCCGACGGGGCGGCGTCGTGCCCGAGTGTGACCTGCTCCTCCTGCCCGGCGGCGAGTCGACGACCATCTCCCGGCTCCTCCATCGCGAGGGCATCGCCGGGGAGATCGTCGACCACGTGGCCGCCGGAAAGCCCGTGCTCGCGACCTGTGCCGGCCTCATCGTGGCGGCCCGGGACGCCCACGACGACCGGGTCGACGAGCTCGGCGTCCTGGACGCGTCCATCGAGCGCAACGCCTTCGGGCGCCAGCGCGACAGCTTCGAGGCGCCCGTCGACGTCGCCGGTCTCGCGGAGCCGTTCCCGGCGGTGTTCATCCGGGCGCCCGTGGTCGACGCCGTCGGCGACGACGTGGCGGTGCTCGCCCGGTGGGACGGCCGGCCGGTCGCGGTCCGGGACGGTCCCGTCGTCGGGACGGCGTTCCACCCCGAGCTCACCGACGACCACCGGATTCACGGCCTGGCCTTCTTCGAGTCCAGGACGGCGGCACCGTAAACGAGGATTTTTGCGCTCGCGGACCGACCGCCGGGGTATGGACGCTTCCATCGACGCCGTCAAGGTCGCGGGCACGCCCTCCGGCCCGACGCCGGTGGTGCTGCTCTCGGTCGAGGGGTCGGCGGACCTGCTGCCCATCTTCATCGGCTTCGACGAGGCCAGCTCCATCGCCCGGGGGCTGGACGCTGCCGACATCGGGCGCCCGCTGACCCACGACCTCCTGCTGGACGTCGTCGAGGAGCTCGGCGGCCGGGTCGAGCGGGTCGTCGTCTCGGACCTCGACGACGGCACCTACATCGCCGACCTGTACCTCGACACGCCACGGGACGGCGTGACCGTCGACGCCCGGCCCAGCGACTCGCTTGCGCTGGCGGCCCGCACCAACGCCCCGGTGGAGGTCGCCGACCACGTCTTCGAGGAGGGCGCGATGCCCCCCGAGGAGTTCGAGGACCTCGAGGACGTCCGGGAGGTGATGGGCGGTGAGTGACCCCGTGCTGGACGAGCTGTTCGCCGTCGTCCGGGACCGCCAGCGCGAGCTCCCCGAGGATTCCTACACCGCGTCGCTGTTCACCCACGAGAAGGGTGCCGACGCCGTGCTCGAGAAGCTGGGCGAGGAGACCACCGAGCTGGTGCTGGCCGCCAAGGACGAGGACCGGGAGGCGGTGGCCCACGAGTCCGCCGACGTCGTCTACCACCTGCTCGTGCTGCTGGCGATGCACGACCTGACCCTCGAGGACCTGCGGGCCGAGCTCCGCGAACGCCGGTAGGATCTCGTCGTCGCGGCGCGCCGTAGCGGCGCTCGGCCGCCGGATAACCGCGCTTATACGTCTCGGCGGCCTACGCGGGCACATGATTTTCGAGGACCTCCCGACCACGCCGCGGTCGGAGGAGCTGCTCGACCAGGCGTTCTCGCGGGCGGCGCGGGCCGGCGGCGCCAAGGACGGCGTCGAGGCCCAGGAGTCGATGCTCCAGACGGCGTCGAACGTGCTATCGGACAACCTCGAGAACGTCGTCACCTCGTGGCCGGACTTCGACGCGGTCGACCCGTTCTACCGCGACCTCGTCGACGCGGTGGCCGCCCGGGGCACCGCGCTGGACGGCGTCGACCAGCTCCGCCAGCACCTCTCTGCGGTCCACTGGGCCTCCCGCCAGGCCGACGACATCCGGAGCGAGTACCACGGTCGCATCCGCTCGGCGGACCCCGACACCGCACGCAAGCTCCGCAAGCAGGCGTTCGCCCGGCTCGCGGACGTGGTCGAGGAGGTCGCCGACGACCTGGCCGCCGTCGCCGCCGCCCGCGAGGCGCTGCGGCACCTCCCGGAGATCCGCGCCGACGAGCCGGCCATCGTGGTCGCGGGCTACCCCAACGTCGGCAAGTCGTCGTTCGTCAACGCCGTCACGGCGGCGAGCAACGAGACCGCGAGCTACCCGTTCACCACCACCCAGGTCCACGTGGGCCACGTCGAGCGCGACCACGTCCGCTACCAGCTGGTCGACACGCCGGGACTGCTCGACCGACCCGCCGACGAGCGCAACGACATCGAGGCCCAGGCCGTCAGCGCCCTGACCCACCTGGCCGACTGCGTGCTGGTGTTCGTCGACCCCACCGGCACCTGCGGCTACCCCCTCACCGACCAGCTCGCGCTGCGGGCGGACCTGGTCGAGCGGTTCGACGTGCCGGTGCTCACGGTGGCGAACAAGGCCGATCTGTCGCGGGACGTCGAGGCGGACCTGTACGTGAGCGTCACCGAGGACGAGGGCGTCGACGAGGTGCTTGACGCGGCGGTGGCGGCCGTCGGGGTCGAGCCCGAGTTGCCGTTCGAGGAGTAGTCGGCCCGACCGAACGCAGTGAGGGAGGGCCGACGAACGAGCGAGCGGCGACCGGAGGGAGCCGCGAGCAGGGTGGTCCGACCGGAGGGAGGACCACCTAGAGGTCGAGCGGCGAACCGAGACCCGTTCAGGCTCCGCTCGCGCCGTAGGTCACCCGGACCTGGACGCTCACCGACACCGGCCCCGACGAGACCGCGGTACCGCCGTCGCCGGCGGCAGCAGCCGTCTCGTAGGCCACCGGCCGGTAGTCGCGCTCGGTCGTGCTCACCGACCGGACGCCGGTTATCTCGAGGTCGGCCTCCGACCCCAGGGTGGCCGCCTGGGCGCGGGCGTTGCCCATCGCGTCGACGAGGGCGTCCTGCCGGAGGGCGCGGCGCGTCTCGTCGGACAGGGTGAACCGCACCGTCTCGACGGTCGCACCGCCGGCGTCGACGGCGGCGTCGATGACGGCGCCGGCGTCGCTGACGTTCGACGCGGTCACGGCGAAGGCGTGCTCGCCACGGTAGGCCGGCTGGTCCGGGGCGCCGTCGCGCTGGCGGGGCTCGTCGCGGCCGACGTCGTACCGGACGGTCCTGACCTCCGCCACGTCGAGGGCCTCGAGGGCCGACCGGACGGCGGAGGCGTTCCGCGCGAGCCGGTCGCGGACGGTCGCGGGGCCGTCGCCGGTCTCGACGACGGCGATCCGGACCACCGCCTGGTCTGGCGCCGTCTCCGCCGAGCCGTCGGCCGACACCTGGACGGTGCGGGCCGGCGCGTCGGCGGGGTCGTCGGTCTGTGCCATCGGGACGTCGCCGGTCGCGAGCGCACTGCAGCCGGCCGTCGCGAGCAGGAGGGCCAGCGCCAGCGCCGCGAGGGGTTTGCGTCGCATGCAGCCGACCAGTCGGCCGCTCCGACAAAGTCCCCGACGGACGCTCAAACGACCGTTTGAGCCTGCCCGCCGACGGCCGGCATGGGTCGCCTGGCGAGGTTCCCGGCGCCGGCCCGCTCGACCGGCACGAACCGCACCTGGACGGTCACGTCGTAGCCCGCCTCGCTGAGGCGGTCGTGGAGCCGGTCGGCCAGCTGTGGGTGGCCGTCGCCGGTCGTCCCGACCGTGACGGTCACGCTCCCGGGCTCGCGGAACAGCGACAGCTCGAGGTACCGCGGTTCGTAGGTCACCTGGGTCCCGAGCAGGCTGACGTCCTCGGCGTCGGCGACCACCGTCTCGACCTCCTGGTGGATCGCGTCCTCAGCGCGGGCGTTCCGGTAGGAGTCGTAGGTGACGCCGCCCAGGAAGACCGAGAGGACGGCGATGGCGATAAGGAGCACGGCCAGGCGCTTGACGGTCGCCTGCCGGGCCTCGCTCAGCCGGAACCACTGCTCGGGGCGGTAGCCCTGGTACCACAGCGTCGCGATACCGGCGAGGTTGATCGACAGCGCGTTGACCAGCGCGAGCACTGCGGCGCCGATCACGAGCCCCGGCAGCGCCCACGCGATGCCGATACCGACCGTCGCCGCCGGCGGCACGAGCGCGACGGCGATCATGACGCCCACGAGCGAGGCCGAGACGCCCGACGAGAGCGAGTACGCGCCGGCGGTCCCGGCGCCGAGCGCGACCGCCAGCGAGAGGAAGTCCGGCGCCAGCCGCTCGCGGACCTGGCCGATGGAGACCACGTCGATGCCCGGCTGCACGAGGAAGCTGGTCTTGACGAACGCTGCGAACGCCGCCGACGCCCCGACGACCACGGCGAAGCCGATGGTCTGGAGCTTGACGCCCTCGAGGAACATCTCGCCGTCGTCGATGACGGTGCCGACGGCGGCGGCCATGGCCGGGCCGATGAGCGGCGCGATGACCATCGAGCCGACCACGACCGCCGGCGAGTCCAGGAGGAGGCCGGCGGTGGCGATGATGCCGCTCACCAGCGACATGACGACGTACGTCTCCATCGCCGGCGAGAGGTCCTCGGCGGTCGCGCGTAGCTCCTCGCGGGCGATGCGCTCGTCGCTCTCCTCGCGCTCCTCGTAGGCCTCCGTGAGCTGCTCGAACTTCCGGGAGACCACCGTGTTGGCGTCCAGCACGACGGTGTAGGCCTCGTCGTCCAGGCCCTCCTCCCGCAGCCGGGCCAGCACCGGCTCGACGGCGTTGGTGGGAAGCGGGAAGTACGCGACGCCGGTGTACTCCCGGCCGCTGGTCTCGTCGGTCACCACGTAGTCGATGCCCTCGTCGTCGAGCGCGGACAGCACGGCCTCGCGCTTGCCGGCGGGGATGGTGACCTGGACCAGTCGCACGGGCGGACCTCTCCCGGTGGGGCCAAATACCCTGCGACGCCGGCCGTGGGGGTGGTTCGGGGCTGGGTCTCGCGGTGTGTGTCCGGGCTGGTAGGTGGAGACGGTTTGACTCACGAGTAGCGGGCTGCGGATGCGGTGTTCGCACCGGTGCGGGTCCGCCGGGCCCAGACGGTCGAGGCGGCCCGGTCACCCTACGCCACGATCGACCCGAGAGGCTTAACCGCGCCAGCGAACTACCCGGCCCATGTTCGACACCCGGCCCGACCGCGACGCGGAGGTGGTGCTGCTGGGCCGCTCGAACGTCGGCAAGTCGACCGTCATGCGGGAGCTGACGGGCCACCAGTTCGAGACCGGCAGCCGGCCGGGGGTGACGCGCGCACCGAACCACTTCGACTGGACCGGGCCGGACTTCGTCCTGACGGACCTGCCCGGGTTCGGCTTCATGTCCGGCGTCCCCGAGGAGGAGCGCGAGGCCATCAAGACCGACGTCGTCCGGTACGTCGAGGCCCACGCCGACGCCATCCTGGCCGGCGTGCTCGTGCTCGACGGGAAGGCGGCGGTGGACATCATCGACCGCCACACCGGCGACGACGAGGTGGCCCACGCCGTGGAGCTGTTCCACTTCCTCAGGGACGTCGGCGTCCCGCCGGTGGTCGCGGTCAACAAGATGGACAAGGTCGACGACCGCGACGAGCGGCTGGACGCCATCTGCGACCGGCTCGGGCTGGTGCCGCCGTGGCAGCAGTGGCGCGAGACGGTGGCGCCCGTCGCGGCCAAGCGGGGCACCGTCGAGCCCCTGACCGAGGCGGTGCGCCACCACCTCCACGAGGCGGGCCGGGACGACCTCTGGCAGTTCTTCTGAGCGCGGTCGCTCACGGGGCACCGACTGCGGGGGCACGGGCGCGACTGCACTGGGCCGCGTCAGGAGGTGGTGGCTCGGGAGGAACGGCTCGTCACACGGGGCTCGGTGGGGGTAACTGTCGTCATCGCCACCGGCCGGGGGTACCGCGGCGCCGGGGAAAAACCCTCCCCCGCTCACCGCTCCCGGCGCTCCCACACCTCCAGCGTGAACCGGTCGTGGGGTTCGCGCTCGACGAGCCGCCAGTCGGCCTCGTCCCAGTCGGGGTACCGGCGGTCGCCCCCGTAGCTGCCCTCGACCCGGCTCAGCACCATCCGGTCGACGTGGGGCTGGAACAGCTCGTAGATGGCGGCGCCGCCGATGACGTACGCCCGGTCGGCGCCCAGTGACTCGGCGACTGCCACGGCCTCCTCGACGCTGCCGGCGTGGTGGGCCGTGGGGACGTCGTGGGTCCGCTCGGTGCGGCTGAGCACGATCTGGACCGAGCCCGGGAGGTCCTCGCGCATCGACTCGAAGGTCCGCCGCCCGAGGATGACAGGGTGGCCGGCGACCCGGTCGCGGTACTGCCGGCGGTCGGCGGGGATCGAGGGCCACGGGAGCTCCCCGTCGTCACCGATGACGCCGTTCTCCGCGACGGCGGCGACCGACACCAGCTCCATGGGCGACCGTCGGCGGGCCGGCAGGAAACCGTTCCGGGTGACGGACCGGCTCAGTCGCCGGCGTCGTCCCAGCCGGCCGCCGCGGCGTGCTCGTCGGCGATGTCGGCGACCTCCTCGGCGTCCAGCGCCCCGTCCTCGGTCACCACCGTCACCGCGTCTGCCGGCGCGAGGTCGAACGTGGGCGCGAGCACGTCGACGTCGGCGTCGCCGTCGTAGAGCTCGGCGGGGTCGCGGTACGCCAGGTCGTAGTCGGCCTCGGCGGCGACCTTGTCGCGGGCGGCGACCGCGTAACAGGGGAGCCCCTCCCTGGCCGCCGCCAGCACCGCCGCGCGCGTGCCGACCTTGTTTAGCACGCGACCGTCGGGCAGCACCGCGTCGGCGCCGACTAGCACGGCGTCGACGTCCCCGGTCGCCAGGGCGTGGGCCACGGCGGCGTCCGGGAGCAGGGTCACGTCGGTGGCGTCGGCCAGCGACTCGGCGACCCCACGGCCCTCGCCGCCGGGCCGGGACTCGGCGACGGCGACCGACGCGGGCTCGGCCGCCGCGAGCGCGGCGGCGACCGTGCCGGAACGCGAGAGCGTCAGCACCGCGGCCTCGCCGCCCAGCAGGTCGGCGGCGGCCGACGCGGCCCGGTCGTCGGCGTCCAGCGCCGCGTCGAGGACCTCGCCGGCCGCGGCCTCGACCGCCGCCGCCGGCGTCCGGTCGGCGGTCGCCATCGCGCGGTTCACGCGGGTCGCCACCGCCCCCATCGCCGGGCGGGCGCCCCGCACCTCGCGGGCGACCGCGGCGACGTCGGCCCCC
>CAYWNQ010000042.1:0-13340 GCA_964459695.1 uncultured Halobacteriales archaeon
AGCCGGCCTCGTTGACGGTGCCGGCGTAGACCTCGTCGCCGACCGTCTTGTCGACGGGGACGCTCTCGCCCGTGATCGGCGACTGGTCGACGGCGCTGTCGCCCTCGACCACCTCGCCGTCCATGGGGATCTTCTCGCCCGGTCGCACCACGAGGACGTCGCCGACCGCGACCTCCTCGACGGGCACAGTCTCGGTGTCCCCGCCGCGCCTGACGGTCGCCCGGTCGGGCGACAGCTCCATCAGCTCAGACAGCGAGTCCCGCGCCCGGTCCATCGAGGCGCGCTCGAGCAGCTCGGCGAGGCTGAACAGCACCGCCAGCGTCGCGGCCTCGAAGTACAGCGCCTCGCCGAACGCCAGGCTGGCCGCCAGCGCCCCGAGGATGGCCGTGCTCATCAGGAAGTCGATGTCGAGGTTGCGGTTGCGGGCCGAGTAGTAGCCGTTCCGGAGGATGGCGCGACCGCCGACCGCCACGGCGACCAAGAACAGGCCGTCGGCGACGGACAGCGGCTCGCCCAGCAGGCTGGCGACCTCGGCGTTCGCTCCGGGCAGGGCGAACTCGAGGGCGAGGCCGGCCGCGAGGGCGACGCCGCTGACGGCCGTCGACACCGCGCGGGAGCTCCGCCAGACGCCCTCGTCGTCGCCGGAGTCGTGGCCGTCGGCCGCCCCGCCGGACCCGCCGTCGACCACCTCGTAGCCGGCGCCCTCGATGGCGTCGACGAGGTCCGACCCGGAGGCGGCGTCGGCGTCGTAGGTCACGTCGACCCGGCCGGTCGTCGGTCGGGTCTCGACGCCCAGGACGCCGTCGACCCGACCGAGCCCGTT
Organism: uncultured Halobacteriales archaeon; assembly: GCA_964459695.1. GTDB lineage: Archaea > Halobacteriota > Halobacteria > Halobacteriales > Haloarculaceae > CAYWNQ01. Next base: position 824 of record CAYWNQ010000042.1, read on the forward strand.
GTCCACCTTGCCCGCACACGACGGGCAGTCCATCGCCGGCACGTCGAACCGGGCCGTCGACTCGCCGGCGCCGGCCTGCTCGCCTCCACCCGGGGGACCGTCGGACCCGTCGGAATCGGTCATCGACCCACCCTAGCGCGCCCGAACTTATTAATTCGGCTGCTATAGAATCCCGGTTCGCTGACAATCATTATTATCTGGAATGCCTATTGTTGTTAATTCGGGACCGTGGGCGGTCACGGCCCGCCGTCGGCGGTCACGGTCGTCACGGGCATCGGTGCGTCGCGGACGACCCGCTCGGTGACGCTCCCGAGCAGCCGGCGCCTGATGCCGTCGCGGCCGTGCGTGCCGATCACGACCAGGTCGACGGCCACCTCGGTCGCGTAGGCGAGGATGGCCCCATCGGGCGACCCCTCCCGGGTGGCCCGGACGAGTTCGACGCCGGCGTCGTCGGCGAGTTCCTCGACCGTCGAGAGCGCCTCGTCGGCAGCGTCGGCGCCCACCTCGCGCAGCGACTCGCGGACCTCGCCCTTGGAGACGGTCAGCGGGTTCGTGCCGGTGTCGACGACGTAGAGGGCGTGCAGCGTCGCGCCGTGGGCCGCCGCCAGGTCGACCGCGTGCCCGGCGGCAGCCGTCGCCGGCTCGCTCCCGTCGGTCGCGACGAGGATGCGCTCGAACATCTCAGATGACCCCGAACCCGAAGCTCGCGAACGGCCAGAGGTAGTACAGCGCGACACCGACGACCAGTGCCGGGATGGTCGTGTAGATGGTCGCCACGATGGCGGCCTTCAGGTCGATGGCCATCAGCGGGAACAGCGCGTCGCCGTCCTGGCTGACGGCGTTGGCCGTCAGCGCGGAGAACGGGATGCCGCCCTCGGCGTAGATGCCCGCGAAGACGATCTGGGGGGCACAGCCGGGCACGAGACCCAGGACCGCACCGCCGATCGGGGCGAGGACGCCGGCTGCGGCGGCGACCTCGGCGATGCTGACGCCCGTCAGGACGATGCCGTACTCGTAGACGAGGTAGGCCGCGATGACCCACACCGTGACCATGCTGGTCTCCATGGCGGCGTGCTGGAACGTCTCGTAGGCGCTGGCGAAGTCGTCGCGGACCCGCCCCGCCTGGCCCTCGCCGATGAACCGCCGACCCACGAAGTGGAGGTAGAAGGACGTTATCGTGCCCGTCAGGCCCGCGACCGTGAACAGGCCGACGAACGTCGGCCCGACCTCGAGGGGCACCGGCGGGGCGCCGCGGGCGAGGTACGTCACGCCGGCTACCAGCGCGGCGCCGGCGACGACCCACCAGAGCACGTGGGCGGCGTGGCTGACGCGCACCATGGCGGGCGTAAGCCGCTCGACGGCGGCGTCGTCCCAGCCGACCGGGCCCGAGCGGGGCCCGGACGTCTCGTCGCTCCGGTGGCCGTGATCGTTGTCGCGTGCCTCCCGCTCGAAGCCGGGGACGCTCGGGCCGCCGTCTGCGACGTTCGTGGTCCGGAACCCGCCGTCGGTCATGGGGCGCCCGATGCGCTCGACCGCGCGGTCGACTCGACCGACGCCGAGCCCCCACAGGTCGATGGCGTAGCCGAACAGGACCGCCGACACGAACGCCAGGCCGTAGGCGTACAGCGCCGCCTCGGGGGCGAGCGCCAGGATGACGAACGCGGAGTCGCCGGCGGTCGCGGCCAGGGTGGCCACGACCGTGCCGAAGCTGATGGTGCCCCGGATGTACAGCGGCATCGCGACGATGGCGCCGCCACAGCCCGGCGTCAGCCCCAGCAGCGCGCCGGCCAGGGGCTGCATCCGCTCGTTGTTCTCGAGGTAGGTGACGATGCGCCCGCCCGTCCGGTACTGGACGTAGCTGAAGATGAGGACCGTGATGGCCACGAAGGCGCTGACCTGGACGAAGCCGTCCCGGACCGAGACGACGAGGATCTCGGCTGCCTCGTGGGGCGTGATGCCGAGCCGGTCGGCGAGGGTCTGGAGGGCGATCATGGCGAGGCGGGCGGAACGACGCGGGACCTGCGGGCGCTGGCGCCGCGACGGGCGTGCCGGCCGTCGGCCGAGGAGAGACGCCGCAAGCCGGAGGGGACGGGACTGCGGTCGATCGTCATCGGTCGTATCACGTGACACTCCCACGTCAAACAACAAAAGACTTCCCATCTAATCGAATGTTTAGACGGGGCTAATCCACGGTTCGACCCGTCCGGACGCGCCGCGGCAGCCACCCGCGTGGGCGACCGTCCCGGCCGTCGCCACCGGGACGCCTATGTGAGCCACCCCGCTACGGCACTGCATGGACGGAGCTGCCCCCTCGGGCCGGGGCTGGTTCGAGGGCCTCGACCGCGAGGACGACGACGCCGGTGCCGACGCCGTCCGCTCCGGGAGCGCCGAGGTCCCGGCGGACTGGCCGGGACGCGCGGTCGAGTCCGGGTTCGCCACCGACGAACCGGACTACTACGCCGCGCTCCACGACGCGACCGTCGCGGCGACGCGCGCCGCCGTCGCCGAGCACGAGGCCGCCGACGACCGCCAGCTGATCCACGCGGTCCGGGCGATGGACGACTGCGAGCGCGTCGCCAACGAGCTCGCCGAGCGGGTGGCCGAGTGGGCCGGCAGCCTCGACGACCAGGGCGCCGGCGTCGCGTACGCCCGGCGGCTGGCCGACGAGGCCGACGACGACCGGCTGGCCGGCCTGGCCGCTCGGGTCCGGGACCTCGACGACGAGGCGACTGCGCTCCGGAGCCGGGTCGAGCGGACGGCGCCGGCGGTCGCGCCGAACCTGGCGGCGCTCGCGGGGCCGGTGCTGGCCGCCCGGCTCGTCGCGCTCGCCGGCGGCCTGGAGGACCTCGCGAAGCTGCCCTCCGGCACCGTCCAGGTGCTCGGTGCCGAGGAGGCGCTGTTCGCCCACCTCCGGGGGCAGGCGCCCTCGCCGAAGCACGGCGTCATCCACGTCCACGAGGACCTCCGGACCGCACCCGACGGCGAGCGCGGGTCGGCGGCGCGTGTGCTGGCCGGCAAGCTCGCCATCGCCGCCCGCATCGACCACTACGCGGGCGACCGCCGGCCGGAGCTCCACGAGGAGTACGAGCGCCGGATGGCTCGCGTCCACGCGCGGGGTGAGGGGTCGTGAGCCCGGATCTGCCCGACGGCGTCCGGCGGCTGTCCGTCGACGGGACCGACCGGCTGGCGACACGTGGCGAGGCCGTGGGCGACGAGCCCGTGATCGACGGCTGGCGGGCGTGGGACGAGCGTCGCTCGAAGCTGGCCGCCACGCTCGAGGCCGGCCTGGACGTCGGACTGGAGGCGGACCAGGTCGTGCTCTACCTCGGCGCGGCGGCGGGCACCACGGTGAGCCACGTCGCCGACGTCGCGGGCCCGACCTACGCCGTCGAGTTCGCCCCGCGGCCGGCGCGGGACCTGCTCGGCGTCGCGGCGGACCGGGAGAACCTGTTCCCGCTGCTGAAGGACGCCCGCCGGCCCGAGACCTACGGCCACGTGGTCGAGCCAGTCGACCTCCTGGTCCAGGACGTCGCCACGCGCGGCCAGGCCCGCGTCGCCCGCGAGAACGCCCGGTTCCTGCGGCCCGACGGCCGGCTGGTGGCCGCCATCAAGGCCCGCAGCGAGGACGTCACCGCGGACCCCGAGGCGGTGTTCGACGATGCGCTGGACGACCTCGCAGCGACCTACGAGGTGCTCGCGACCGAGCGGCTCGACCCCACCCACGAGGACCACCTGGCCGTGGTGGCGCGGCCGCGATGAAGGGCAGCGCTGGGTAGTCCCGCCCACTCGAGCCCGCCTCCGCTCGACCGCAACCGCCAAGGCAGACCGCCACTCGTGGATGAGCCTACGATACCGCTTGGAAAGCCCCGTTCAGTCCCGCCCGCGACGGTTGGTCAACCGGCATCGGTTCTGTGGTTGGTCAGCAGGTACTGGGGGGCTCTCCGGCGGTATCCTATGCTCACCCACGAGGAGCGGTTGGACGGTTGCGGGCAAGCACACTCCTGCGGTCGAACGGGCAGGCGTCCGGGGTGATAGCCCGCCTCGAACGTCGGCACCTGTCCGCGGCCCACCGTTCAGCCGTCCCGAGTCCGACCAGACACGGTGCCAGGGCAGGCGACCAGCCGGTAGGGGAACGCTTTACTCGGCGGCGGGCCGACGTGGCGCCGATGGAGGTCGGGTCGGCCGAGGCGTTCGACCGGATGGGGACCGTCGGGGTCGAGGAGGAGTTCTACGTCGTCGACGACGAGGGCCGCCCCACGTCTGGCACCGACGAGCTCGTCTACGAGTCCGACCCCCCCGAGCTACTGGTCGACCGGCTGGACCACGAGCTGTTCAAGTGCGTGGTCGAGACCCAGACGCCGACGGCCGAGTCGGTGGACGCCGCCACGGGGGCACTCCGGGACGTCCGGGCGGCGCTGTGCGACCACGCCGCCGACCACGGCTACGGCGTCGCCGGGGCGGGCCTGCACCCCGCGGCCCGGTGGCGGGAGCTGGAACACGCCGACAAGCCCCGCTACCGCGGCCAGCTCGACCGGATCCAGTACCCCCAGCACCGAAACCTCACCGCCGGGCTGCACGTCCACGTCGGCGTCGACGACGCCGACAAGGCGGTGTGGATCGCCAACGAGCTGCGGTGGTCGGTCGCGGTGCTGCTGGCGCTGTCGGCCAACTCGCCGTTCTGGAACGGCTTCGACACCGGCCTCGCGTCGGCGCGGGCGACGGTGTTCGAGAACCTGCCCAACACCGGCATCCCGACGGTTTTCGAGGACTTCGACGCGTACGCCAGCTTCGAGCGCCGGATGGTCGAGACCGGCTCCATCGCCGACCGTGGGGAGCTGTGGTACGACGTCCGGCCCCACACCGAGCACGGCACGGTCGAGCTCCGGGCGCCCGACGGTCAGGCCGACCCGGCGGTCGTCGAGGCGTTCGTGGAGTACGCCGTCGCGCTGGTCGAGGACCTGGCCGCCCGGTACGAGGACGGCGAGTCGGGCCGGCGGCTGCGCCGCGAGCCGCTGGACGAGAACAAGTGGCGGGCGCTGCGGTACGGCCACGATGCGGAGCTGCTCGCCCGGGACCTCTCGGAGACGCTGTCGCTGTCGACCGTCGTCGAGCGCGAGTGCGACCGCCTGGGCGTCGACGGCATCCGCGCGGTACTCGACCGGGAGAGCGGGTCCGCCCGCCAGCGCCGGCTCCGTCGCGAGTCGGGCGTGGACGCCCTCTGCCGGTCCCTGGTGCTGTAGCGCGGGATTTTTAGGGGTGCACGTCTTGTGTCCCGTGGGAAACGACACATGTCGACCGACGATATCCCCGACGACGAGGGCGACGAGGAGTCGGTGCGCGACAGGCTCGAGGAGGGGGCCGAGGGCGCCGTCACCGAGTTCGACGACCGGATCGTCGACCTCCTCTCGTGGGTGCTGGACACCGAGACCCGCGCCCGGATCTACGTCTTCCTGCGGGAGAGCCCGGGGAGCACCAGCGAGGAGATCGCCCAGGGCACCGGCCTGTACCCCAGCACGGTCCGGGAGGCGCTGGCGTCGCTCCACGAGGAGGGCAAGGTCCAGCGAGACAAGCGCGAGGCCAGCGGCGCCGGCAACAACCCCTACGAGTACACCGCGATGGCGCCCTCGGACCTGGTCGGCACCATCGTCGAGGACGTCCAGTCCGAGCTCAACACCGTGTTCAACCTCGACCGCCACCTCGGCGGGGAGGACTCGGCGGACGAGCCCGTGACCATCACCGTCTCGGACGCACCGGACGACGGGGCGGAGACCGACGACGGTGCGGGCGACCCCGACGACGGGGCATAGCCAGGCCCCGCCGCCGCGCCCCCATCGGCCCGCTCCGACACCACTTTAGGCAGGCCAGGCCTCCGTCAGGGCATGGACGTCGTCCTCGGCGGGACGTTCGACCCCGTCCACGACGGGCACCGGGCGCTGTTCGAGCGGGCCTTCGAGCGCGGCGACGTCACCGTCGGCCTCACCAGCGACGACCTCGCGCCCGAGACCCGCCGCGAGGAGCGCCACGTCAGGTCGTGGGCCGAACGCCGGCGCGAACTGGCCGCCGAGCTCGAGCGCTTCGCCGCGGAGTACGACCGCGAGTTCGAGATCCGCGAGCTCGTCGAGCCCACGGGCATCGCCGTCGAGCCGACGTTCGACGTCCTCGTGGTCTCGCCCGAGACCGAGGCGGGCGCCCGGGAGGTCAACGACCTCCGGCGGGAGCGCGGGCTGGACCCCCTCGAGATCGAGGTCGTCGAGCACGTCCCCGCCGAGGACGGCGAGCCCATCTCCTCGACACGCATCGTCCGCGGCGAGATCGACGAGCACGGCAACCTCACCCCCGACCGCGAGGGGCGCTCGGCCGACCGGTAGCCCTCCCGAGCCGTCGCGCTCACCAGTCCGGGGGCTCGAGGCCGGCCTCGGCCATCAGGTCCTTCCAGCGCTGCTGGACGGACAGCCGCGAGACGCCGACGGCGTCGGCCACGTCGCCCTGCGACCGGCGCTCGCCGGCGGTCAGCGCGCCGACGTACAGCGCCGCGGCGAGCGTGGCGCGCTTGGAGGCCTCCCGGGCCCCCGGGTCGACCGTCGACAGGAACAGGTCCGCCGCACGCGACCGGGCCACCTCGCCCACGCCGAGGCGCTCGCCGGCCTCGTCGACCTCGGCGAGCCAGGCCTCGTGGGCGACCTCGTCGCTCGCGCGGTACACGGCTGGGACTCGACGGGGTCGGCGCATAAGCGTTCGGTGGAGCAAGTGGCTCTGTTCGCGGGTTGCTCTCGAACGTCGCACGGACTGACCGCCACTCTTGCTCGGCACGGGGAGACCGCCGGAAAGCCCCGACGGGTTCGGCTCCCGGGACTCGCTGCGCTCCTCGATCAGTCGCTTCGCTCCTTCTCTGCGGTGCTTGCGTCGTCCGGGTTCGCCGAACCCGTCGCCCCTTTCAGTCCCACCCCGGGCGGATGGTCGGGCCGGCTACCGGGTCCGTGGAATCGGCAGGAGGCGTTAGCTTCTTGACGGACAGCGGGCTACGCGAACTCGCGCGCGGGTTGCCGAGCCAGGCCAAAGGCGCAGCGCTTAGGACGCTGTCTCGTAGGAGTCCGCCGGTTCAAATCCGGTCCCGCGCACTGAGCGAGGGAGCGTAGCGACCGAGCGAAGGAGCAGGACCGATTTGAACCCTACCAGACGCAGCCCGGGAAGCGAGCGGAGCGAGCGACCCGGAACGTCTGGGTCCGGTTCAAATCCGGTCCCAGCTCCCTACCTATCGCTCGGAAACGTCCCGAGACGAAAAACCGACCGCACCTCCCCCATCCAGCCACAGCTACCGCCCGGACCTCCCTCCCGTCTCACGTCGGCGAGACGACCTCGTCGCAGCCGGGACACGCCGCGAACAGTTTCGGCCACTCGTCGGGATGGCGGTACTCTGCCACGAGCTCCCCCGGCGGGATCGACGTCTCGCAGAGCGGACACTCTCCCAGCCTCGGCGCCCGCCCGCGCTGTGGTCCGTCCACCGACATGGACCTCGTCAGACGCTCGTCAGACGGATAAGTATTTCCGTGGTTTCGCGCCGTCGAGGGGTCGGGTCCCGGGGTGGGCGAGTACGCCTACAGTACGGCGACGTCCACGCCCGTGACACCCGAACACGGCGTCCGACTCGCCACAAAGCCTTTTTCCTGTCGGGTGAGATGATACGACCGATGAGCGAACTCCGGGACCTGGTCGGCGACATCGTCGGTGACGTGGACGCGGTGGTGCTGTTCTCGCCGGGCGGCTCGGTGTACGAGCAGTTCGCCGAGAGCGACACCCCCGCCGTCGTCGTGGCCACCGAGAACGACGTCGGCGCCGAGCAGTTCGTCGAGCTCCCGCTGTCGTTCCCCGACCTGGAGACCCGCGTCCGGTTCGGCCTCGAGGGGGCGGTCGACAACGACCACCTGGCCGAGGACGCGGTGGTGGCCTGCGCCGCCGGCGTGTTCGGCGGCGACGTCGACACCGTCGCCAGGGTGCGGGCCACCGAGTTCGCCCACTCCGGGGTGTACCACCTGTTCGTCAACTCCAGGGCCGAGCCGTCGGTCGTCCGGGACGTGCTGGAGGTCACCATCGAGCTGGGCAAGAAGGGCCAGAAGGGCAAGCAGGTCGGCGCGCTGTTCGTCGTCGGCGACGCCGGCAAGGTGATGAACAAGTCCCGGCCGCTGTCGTACAACCCGTTCGAGAAGTCCCACGTCCACGTGGGCGACCCCATCGTCAACGTGATGCTCAAGGAGTTCTCGCGGCTGGACGGCGCGTTCGTCATCTCCGACGCGGGCAAGATCGTCAGCGCCTACCGGTACCTCGAGCCCTCCGCCGAGGGCGTCGACATCCCGAAGGGCCTGGGCGCCCGCCACATGGCCGCCAGCGCAGTCACGCGGGACACGAACGCGGTGGCCATCGCGCTGTCCGAGTCCGACGGCCTCGTGCGGGCGTTCCAGGGCGGAGAACTGGTGCTGGAGCTGGATCCGGAGGAGTACTGATGGTCGACGTGCAGGAGCTGGTCGAACGGCTGTTGACCGACCAGCTCGAGCTGTTCCTCGCCATCCTCGTGCTGCTGATAGGCCTGATCCTGGCCTTCGCGACCTGGCGACTCGTCCGCCGGTTCCTGGCCTTCGCCGGGGTGCCCGACGCCGTCGAGGGGACGCCGTTCGAGCGGACGGCCCGGCGGCTCGGCACCTCGACGGTGTCGCTGCTCTCGGGGCTGGCGGGGCTGTTCGTCCTCGGACTCGCGATGCTCGCGGCGCTGAACATCCTCGGCTTCATCGGTGCCCAGCGGTTCGTGACGCGGTTCACCGCCTTCCTCCCGCAGGTGTTCATCGCCATCGTGGTGGTCATCGTCGGCGTCATCACCGGGGAGAAGGCCGAACTCCGGGTCTCGGAGCGGCTCCGGAGCGTGAAGCTCGAGACGGTGGACTTCCTGCCAGGCGCCGTCAAGTACAGCATCTTCTTCGTCGCCGGCCTCATCGCGCTGAGCCAGCTCGGCGTCGCCACTACCGCGCTGCTCGTGGTGCTCGCAGCGTACCTCCTGGGCGTGGTGGTGGTCGGCACCGTCGCCTTCTGGGACCTCCTGTCGTCGGCGGCGGCGGGCATCTACCTCCTGCTCACCCAGCCCTACGCCATCGGCGACGAGGTCGAGATCGACGGCAAGCGCGGCATCGTCCAGGAGATCTCGGTGTTCGTCACCCACGTGGAGGACGACGACCGCGAGTACGTCATCCCCAACCGGATGGTGGTCCGCAACGGCGTCGTCCGCATCCGGTAGTCACTCGTCGGTGTCGCCACTGACACCATCGTCGGCGACGGGCTCGGCGGGGACGCCGGCCCACGTCTCGCCCGCGGGGACGTCGTCGGCGACCAGCGAGTTGGCGGCCACCTGGGCCTCCGCGCCGACGTCGACGCCGGGGAGCACCACCACGCCGGCGCCGAGCATCGCCCGCTCGCCGACGGTGACGTCGCCGAGCCGGTACTCGTCCTGGAGGAACTCGTGGCACAGCAGCGTCGCGTCGTAGCCGATGACGGCGTCGTCGCCGACCGTGATGCGCTCGGGCCAGAACACGTCCGGCGTCGACTCCAGGCCCCACGACACGCCCGACCCGACCGTCATGCCCAGCCGCCGGTAGAGCCAGTTCTTGAGGCGCAGCGACGGCGAGTGGCGCGCCAGCACGACGAGCGCGTAGTTGAACGCCACCCTGAGCGGGTGCCTGGCGTCGGTCCAGGACCGCAGCGAGTTGCCCGGCCCCGGCGTCGGGTGTCGCTCCAGTCGGTCGTGACGGGACGGCACGGCGCTGGCTTCGGCGTGGGGGAACTTGGTGGTTGCCGTGGTGGGCCCCTCGTGGGATGGGGAGAGCGAGAGCGAACGTGCCGGTGTGACGATGCGGTGGAGCGCCTGGTCATGACCGTACGGCCTGGCCACGGCGTCCGCCAGTATCACCCGGCGTCGTCGGCCCACGCGACGGCGTCGCGCTCCGAGATGGACACCCCGCGGGCGCCGAGGTGGCGCAGCCGCCGGCGCGCGAAGTCCTCCTCCTCGGTGCCGCGGGTGGCCAGGACGTACATCCGCGCCCGCCCCGAGGGCCGCATGGTCCGGCCGGCGCGCTGGGTGCCCTGGCGCCGGGAGCCGCCCAGGCCTGAGGCCTCGACGGCGACCTCCGCGTCCGGCAGGTCCAGGCCCTCGTCGCCCACCCGCGACACGACGAGCACGTCGCGCCGTCCGGACCGGAACTGCTCGAACAGCCGCTGGCGGCGCGCGTGGGGCGTCTCCCCCGAGACGAACGGGACGGAGAGCGCGTCGGCGAGCGCGTCGCCCTGGTCGAGGTACTCGACGAACACCAGCGCCTTCGCGTCGGCGTGCTCGGCGAGGATTTCCTTCACCTCCTCGACCTTGGCGGGGTTCTCGGCGGCCCGCTGGCGGCGCCGGTGGCCGTCGGCGGCGGCGTACTCGTCGCGGTGCAGGTCCGAAGCCCAGGGGACGTACCGGATCTCGACCTCCGGCTCGGCGACGTAGCCGGCGTCGAACAGTGCCGCCCAGTCGGTGCCGATGGGCGGGCCGACGAGGGTGAATATCTCGCGCTGCTTGTCGTCCTCGCGCACCGGCGAGCCGCTGAGGCCGAGCCGGTGGGCGGTCTGGAGGTCGGCGGTCCGGCTGGCGACCGGCGCGGGGACGGTCTGGCACTCGTCGTACACCACAAGCCCCCACCGGCGCTCGGAGAACAGCGACCGGTGGCGCTCCATCCCGGCGGTCCGGTAGGTCGCGAGCGTGACCGGGCGGATCTCCTTGCGCCCGCCGTGGTACTCGCCGACCTGGTCCGCCGTCAGGGAGGTGTCGGCCAGCAGCGCCTTGCGCCACTGCTGCACCAGCTCCCGGGAGGGCACCAGCACCAGCGTCTCGCCCTCGACGGCGGCCATGACGCCCATCGCCGCGACGGTCTTGCCCGACCCGGGCGGGCCGACCAGCACGCCGGACCCGCGCTCGAGGAACCGGTCGCGCCAGTCGCGCTGGTAGTCCCGCAGCGACAGCGACAGCTCCACCGGCAGGTCCTCGCCGGTCTCGAGGTCGCGGTGGTCCTGAACCGGGTAGCCGGCGTCGTACAGCCGGCGCTTGACCGCCGCCGTGGCGTCGCGGTCGACCCACGACTCGGTGTCGCTGATGGGGCCCCGGAGCTCCTCGTCGAGCGTCTGGCGGGCGACGTTGCCCATCAGGTCGGCGCTCTCGGCCGCCAGCACCACGTAGCCCTCCTCGTGGGTGACCAGCCGGAACCGGTGGGCGCGCTCCCACTGGCGCTCGACGAAGGTCTCCAGCTCCTCGTGGCGTCCGCCGAGTGCGGTCCGGACGGCGTCGAGCAGCGCCGCCCGGTCGTCGAACGGGACGTTCCAGACGTCCTCCTCGCGCACCTCGTAGACGTAGCCGCCGTCGTGGTTGTGCTCGACCAAGTGGGCGAACTGCGCCAGCCGGGCGCGGGTGACCTGGTCGGGGCCGTCGACGACGACCTCCCGGCGCCTCGGGAACACGACGACGCGCTCGCGGTCGGCGGTGTCCCGGTAGTCGCCGGGGTACCAGACCACCGGGTCGGACTGGACGTCCTGGCGCTCGACGTGGCCTCCCCCTGCCAGGTCGGCGAGCGCGTCCTCCGCGGCGGCCGGCGAGCAGCCGACGGCGTCGGCGACCTCGCGGGCTGTGACCACGGGCCGGCCGCGCTCCTCGAGGACGTCGTAGAAGGTCGGGAGGTCGAGGAGCGGCTCGCCCGCCGGCCCGTCGTCTCCCTCGTCCGCCTCCGTCGTCTCCTGGTCGCTCACTGGCCGTGCGTAGTTGCCCGAGGACCAAAAGGGGCGCTACTGGTCGGCGGCGTCGCCCCGGAGCTCGGCCATGTGGTCGACACGCTGCCGGACCAGCGCCTCCGTCCCGACGTCGTGGCGCACCCGCAGACCCTCCTCGCCGGCCTCGGCCAGCGCCGCCTCGGCGATCTCCTCGGCGCCTGCGATGGTGTCGGCGACGCCGACCACCGCGAACGACCGGGAGGTGGTCGTGTAGATGCCGTCCGCGCGCTCCTCGACCGAGGCGTAGAACAGGTCGGCGTCGCCGGCCGACGAGTCGTCGATGGCGACCTTCGCCCCCGCCTCGGGGTCGGTCGGGTAGCCCTCCGGGACCGCGTACTTGCAGACCGTCGCCCGGGCCTCGAAGGCGAGTTCCGGCAGCGAGTCGCCGTCGCGGGCCGCCGTCAGCACGTCGACGAGGGAGGTCTCCAGCACCGGCAGCGTGTTCATCGCCTCGGGGTCGCCGAACCTGGCGTTGAACTCGACGACCTTCGGGCCGTCGGCGGTGAGCATGAACTGGCCGTACAGCACGCCCTTGTAGTCCTCCATGGCCTCGACCGTGGCGTCGACGACCGCCACGGCGGCGTCGTACTCGCTCTCGGTCATGAACGGGAGCTCGAACCCGGCGGCCGAGTAGCTCCCCATCCCACCGGTGTTGGGCCCCTCGTCGCCCTCGTAGGCGCGCTTG
>CAYWNQ010000043.1:0-5332 GCA_964459695.1 uncultured Halobacteriales archaeon
TCACCGTCGAGAGCGCCATCCCGCTGGGCGCGGGCCTGGGCTCGTCGGCGGCGGTCGTCGTGGCGGCCATCGACGCCGCCACCCGGGCGCTCGGGGGCGACGTCGACGCCGAGGAGCTGGCCGACCGGGCCTACCGCGTCGAGCGCGCCGTCCAGAACGGCCAGGCCTCCCGGGCGGACACGTTCTGCTCGACGATGGGCGGGGCGGTCCGGGTCGAGGGCGAGGACTGCCGCCGGCTGCCCGACGTCGACGGGCTGCCGTTCGTCGTCGGCTACGACGGCGGCGCCGGCGACACCGGCGCGCTGGTCGCCGGCGTCCGGTCGCTCCGCGAGGAGTTCGGGTTCGCCGCCGACACCGTCGGCGCCATCGGCGACGTGGTGCGCGAGGGCGAGGCCGTGCTGGGCAGCGGCGACCTGGACGCGCTCGGCCAGCTGATGGACTTCAACCACGGGCTGCTGTCGGCGCTGGGGGTCTCCTCGCGGTCGCTGGACACGATGGTGTGGGCCGCCCGGGAGGCCGACGCCCACGGGGCGAAGCTCACCGGCGCCGGCGGCGGGGGCTGTATCGTCGCGCTCGACGACACCGACGCGGCGCTGACCGCGCTGGACTACACCCCGGGCTGCGAGCAGGCGTTCCGGGCGCCGCTGGACGTCGAGGGGGTCCGCGCCGAGGAATGACCACGGTCCTGAAGCTCGGCGGCAGCGTCATCACCGACAAGGCACGCCCGGAGACGGTCGACGACGCGGCCCTCGCTCGGGCCGCCGACGCGGTGGCCGGTGCCGTCGGACCGGCGACCGACCTCGTGGTGGTCCACGGCGGCGGCAGCTTCGGCCACCACCACGCCAGCGAGCACGGCGTCACCGCCCGGTCGGGGATCCGGGACGCAGCCGGGGCCCGGGCCGTCCACGACGCCATGTGCCGGCTGGACGACGCGGTGCTCGATGCCCTCCAGGACCGCGGCGCACCCGCGCTGCCGGTCCGGCCGCTGTCGGCCGCCCGCCGCACCGACGACGGCGACGTGGCGATGGCCGCCGCCCCCGTCCGGACGATGCTCGCCGAGGAGTTCCTCCCGGTGACCCACGGGGACGTCGTCGCCGGCGGCGGCGAGGGCGTCACCGTGGTCTCCGGCGACGAGCTGGTCGTCGCCCTGGCGCGTGCGCTCGGTGCCGACCGGGTGGGCCTCTGCTCGGCGGTGCCCGGCGTGCTGGACGAGGACGGCGCGGTCGTCGACCGCGTCGGCGGCTACGCGGAGGTCGAAGACGCCGTCGAGGGGTCCGGAGACACCGACGTGACAGGCGGCATGGCGGCGAAGGTCCGGCTGCTGCTCGAGCTGGACGCCCCGGCACAGGTGTTCGACCTCGACGGCCTGGCGCCGTTCCTCGCCGGCGAGCGACCCGGGACCACCGTCGACTGACCCGGCGGCGAAGGTTCAAGGGCGGTCGGGGGGCCAGGCGACCCGTGCCGGTCGTCCTCGGACGCGAGCGCGACGCCGACGACGGGCCGGTGGTCGACCTCGGGAGCTACCGGGCGCTCGACGGGAGCGCCGGGGCGCCGCTGGCGCTCGACGCCGACGGCCCCCACGCCGCCCTCGTCGTGGGCAAGCGCGGCTACGGCAAGAGCCACACGCTGGGCGTGCTCGCCGAGGGCCTGGCCCGGGCCGGCGGCGTCGCGCCCGTTGTCGTCGACACGATGGGGGTGCTCGGCGGGCTGGCCGCCCCCGCCGCCGGCGAACCGGTGCCGGCCACTGTCGTCGAGGACCCGGCGGTCGCGCCGGCTGCGCTCGACCCGCGGGCGTGGTGCGCGCTGCTGGAGCTCTCGCCCGAGAGCGGCCCCGGGTCGCTGGTGTGGCGGGCGGCGACCGGCGCCGACACGCTGGCGGGGATGCGCTCGGCGGTCCGGAGCGCGTCCGCCGCCGACGACGCGGTCCGGTCGGCGGTCAACCACCTCGACCTCGCCGCGTCGTGGGACGTGTTCGACCCCGACGGGCTGGACGCCCCGGCGCTGGCCGGGCCGGACGCGACCGTCGTGGACGTCTCGGAACTGGCCCGGGCGCCGCGGACGGCGGTGGTCCGGGCGCTCGCGTCGGGGCTCTACCGGGCCCGGGTCGACGGCGCGGTCGAGGGGCTCCCCTGGCTGCTGGTCGACGAGGCCCACGCCGCGTTCGAGGGCGTCGCCGGCCCGGCGCTCGAGCGGCTCCTCCGGCGGGGACGCGCGCCGGGCGTCAGCCTCGTCGCGGCCACCCAGCGGCCGAGCCGGCTGCCGGCGGTCGCCGTCTCCCAGTCGGACCTCCTGGTCGCCCACCGGCTCACGTCCCGGCCGGACCTCGAGGCGCTGTCGGCGGCCCGGCCGACGTACGTCGACGGGACCCTGGAGGACCGGATGCCGACCGAGCCCGGCGAGGTGGTCGTGGTGGACGACGCCACCGAGCGGGTGCACGCCGCCAGGGTACGACACCGCGACACGCCCCACGGAGGAGGCTCTCCGCGGGCGAGCGATGTGCGAGCGGGCCGGGAGTAGCACCGCGGGCCGCTCCCTACTCGAGGCGCTCGGCGAGCGCGGCCTTGTCGACCTTGCTGCTCCCGGTCCGGGGCAGCGACTCGAGGACGTGGACCGTCCGGGGCTCCTGGTAGCCGGCCAGCCCCTCGTGGTCGGCACAGAACGCCCGGACGGCGTCGGCGTCGAGCGCGTCGTCGCCCACCACCGCCGCGACGACGGCCTCGCCCAGCCGGTCGTGGGGCCGACCGAGCACGGCGACGGCCTCCACGGCGTCCATCTCGGCGACGGCGTCCTCCACGCGGGCCGGCGCGACCTTCTCGCCGCCGGTCAGGATCATGTCGTCGAGGCGGTCGACGAACCGGAGGCCCGCGTCCGTGGGCCGGACGACGTCGCCGGTCCGGAACCACTCGCCGTCGAACGCGTCGTCGGTCAGCTCCGGGGCCTCCCAGTAGCGGGGCATCACGGAGTCGCCCCGGAGCTGGAGCTCGCCGCGCTCGCCTGCGGTCACGGCCTCGCCGGTCTCGGTGTCGACGACCCGGGTCCGGACCGTCGCCACCGGCTCGCCGAGGGCGGCGCCGTCCCGGGGCGTCTCCGGCGTGCCGGCGACGGTCAGCCCGGCGGCCTCGGTCTGGCCGTAGTAGTTCAGCAGGTCGCCGACGCCGGTCGCGGCGGCGAACTCCGTCAGCGTCGATTCGGCGGCGGGAGCGCCCCCGTAGAAGCACAGCCGCAGCGAGTCCGTCGCCCGGTCGCGTGCCGCCGGGGTCTCCAGCACGTCGACCATCATCGCCGGCACCAGCCCCGAGACGGTGGCCCCGGTGGCCTCCACCAGCCGCGCCCACTCGCCCGCCTCCCAGGCAGGCTGGACGACGACGCTGCCCCCGGTGAACAGCCCCATCAGCGTCGCGCCGTGGAGCCCCCCGACGTGGAACAGCGGCACCGAGACCACCGCGGTGTCGTCGGGGCCGATGTCGTACCGCCCGACGCCCGCCGAGACCTGTGCCGAGACGTTCCGGTGGGTCTGGACGACGCCCTTCGGTCGTCCCGTCGTCCCCGAGGTGTGCATCACCACGGCGACCTCGTCGTCGAGCCGGGTGGCCGGCGCCGGCGCTGGCGACGGATCGCGCGCGAGCGCCGCATCCACGTCGAGCACCTGGCCGACGGCGTCGACGTCCTCGGCGGCGGCGCTGGCGGTGGTCCCGAACACGTCGTCGTGGAGCACCACCGCCGGTCGCACGTCCGCCATGACGTACTCGACCAGGTCGGCGCCGAACCGGTAGTTCACGGGCGTCACCGCACAGCCCGCGCGCCACGCGCCCAGCACCGCGGCGACGAACTCGGGCCCGTCCATCATGTACACCGCGACGCGGTCGCCGGGGTCGGTCTCCTCGGCCAGCGCGGCGCCGACCGCGGCCGCCCGGTCGGCCAGGTCGGCGTAGCTCAGGTCGCTCCCGTCGGGGTCGGCGATGGCCGTCGCGTCGGGGCTCCGGCGGACCTGCCGTGCGAACCGCTCGTAGCAGTTCATGGGGGGCCACCGGCGGGCGTGACCGTAACTCTGGGGGTGAGGTATCGGCGCTGTTCGGTTTACCGTCGTTCGCTCGACCGACGGCCGTTCCACGTCTCGACGACTACCGTCTCAAACCCACGAACCCTACCGCCGTATCTGAACCGTGCCGGGACAACGCTATGTGTCGCGCCGGCCACCGTCGACACGGATGGAGTTCGACCGCGCGACCTTCGACCAGCCCGTGTGGGGCAGCGTCAACGTCCTCCGGATCGGCGACACGCTCGTCGACACGGGTCACGTGGCCGGGGCCGACGCCTTGCGGCGCCGCCTCGACGGCGACCTCGCGGGGGTCGAGCGCGTGCTGCTCACCCACCCGCACGTCGACCACGTCGGCGGGAGCCAGACCGTCGACGCCCTCGCGGACCTCCCCCACGTCGCGCTCGAGGGCGTCCCGTCCATCGTGCACGAGTACGCCGACTACCTCCGGGCGGCCCGGGCGGACATGACCCGGCTGCTGGCCGGGCTGGGCGTCGAGGACGGCCAGTGGGACGCCTACTTCCCGGTGCGGGAGGACTACGCAGAGGACGCCGTCGCGTTCGAGCGGGTGCTCGCCGACGGCGACGGCCTGCGTCTGGGCCGCCACGACTGCGAGGTGCTCCACACGCCGGGCCACTCCGCCCAGCACCTCGCGCTCTGGCACGAGCCCTCGGGGACCTGCCTGACGGCGGACCTCGTGAGCACCAACGGCCACTTCATGTACGGCCCGCTGCACTGCGACGTCGGCGACTACAAGCGGTCGCTCCGGCGGGTCCGGGCCCTCGAGCCCGACCGGCTGGTCCCGATGCACGGCGAGCCGATGGCCGACGCCGACGAGCGGCTGGCGGACTGCCTCCGGAAGGCCGAGCGGACCGAGCGGCGGCTCCTGGAGCGGCTGGCCGACGGCCCCTTCTACGCCCGCGAGTTCGCGATCGACGACCTCGGGGCCGAGGGGTTCGACGTCGGCTTCCTGACGCTGGTGACCCACGAGTTCCTCGCCCACCTCGCCGACCGGGGCGAGCTGTCGGTGTCGGTCACCGACGCGGGCATCCGGGCCGAGGCCT
This sequence comes from uncultured Halobacteriales archaeon, assembly GCA_964459695.1. Taxonomy (GTDB): domain Archaea; phylum Halobacteriota; class Halobacteria; order Halobacteriales; family Haloarculaceae; genus CAYWNQ01. The sequence goes on from CAYWNQ010000043.1 coordinate 5,101, forward strand.
GACGGGTCAGAGGTCCAGCAGCTCGCCGGCGATGACGTTGCGCTGGATCTCGCTGGTGCCCTCGCCGATCTGGTAGATCTTGGCGTGGCGGAACTGGCGCTCGACGGGGTAGGCCCGCGTGTAGCCGTTGCCGCCGTGGACCTGGACGGCGTCGCTGGCGACGTCCTCGGCGACCTCGGAGGCGTACAGCTTGGCCATCGACGCGAGCTTGGTGGGCTCCTCGCCGGCCTCG
>CAYWNQ010000043.1:5432-13191 GCA_964459695.1 uncultured Halobacteriales archaeon
CGGCCTCGGTCCGGGTCGCCATGTCGGCGAGTTTGTGCTGGATGGCCTGGAACCGCGAGATGGGCCGATCGAACTGCTCGCGCTGCTCGGCGTAGTCGACCGCCTCCTCGAGGCAGCCCTGCGCGATCCCCAGCGCCTGGGCGGCGATCCCGACCCGCTCGGCCTCGAAGAACTCCATCAGCTGGTAGAACCCGGCGTTCTCGGTGCCGATGAGGTTCTCCGCCGGCACGCGGACCGAGTCGTACCGGAGCTGGGCGGTCTCGCTGGCGTTCCAGCCCATCTTCTCTATCTCGGACTCGACGGCGAGGCCGTCGCGGTCGGTCTCGACGACGAACGCGGAGATGCCGGCGTGGCCCTCGCCGCCCGTGCGGGCCGTGGTGAGCACGTAGTCGGCGATGGTGCCGTGGGTGACGAAGGTCTTCACGCCGTCGATGACGTACGCGTCCCCGTCCCGCTCGGCGGTGGTCTCGATGCCGGCGGCGTCGCTGCCGTGGCCGGGCTCGGTGTTGCCCAGCGCCCCGATGAGCTCGCCCGACGCGACGCCCTCGAGGAGCCACTCCTTCTGGGCCTCGGTGCCGTACTCGGCGATCATCCGGGTCCCGAACTCGGTGCCGATGGCGGCGAGCATCCCGGCGTCGACGCGGGCGACCTCCTCCATGAAGATGCAGGCCTCGACCTGGCCCATCCCGGCGCCGCCGTACTCCTGCGGGATGGTCGCGCCGACGAGGCCGGCGTCGACGGCGGCCTCCCAGACGGCCTCGGGCCACTCCCCGGTCTCCTCGTGCTCGCGGGCCACCGGCGCGACCTCCGTCTCGGCGAACTCCCGGGCCGTCCGGCGGACCGCACGCTGCTCCTCGCTGAAGGAGAAGTCGACCATGGCGTGGTCTCGCCGGGTCGGTAAGAAATAGCTGCCGGACGCCGCGGTCGTCCTGGTGGGCCCGGCGGACATCGCCCGACCGGAAGCGCTAACCCCGAGGCCGGGCACCACGCGCCCATGTCCGAGGAGTGGCCCGAGACGCCGCCCGCGAGCGAGCTGTTCGCTGAGGACCTGCTGGCCGGCGAGACCGCGCTGGTCACCGGCGGCGGCACCGGCATCGGCGAGGAGATCGCGCTGGCCTACGCCGACCTCGGCGCCGACGTCGCCGTCGCCTCCAGGGACATGGACCACCTCGAACCGGTCGCCGAGGCGGTCGAGGCCCGCGGCGTCGATGCCTGCGCCACCACCGTCGACGTCCGCGAGCCCGACGCCGTCGAGGCGATGCGCGACGAGGTGCTCGCCGAGCTCGGCGACGTCACGGTGCTTGTCAACAACGCCGGCGCGAACTTCCTCACGCCGCTGGAGGACCTCTCGCCCAACGGCTGGCGCGCCGTCGTCGGCACCATCCTCGACGGCACCGCCTACTGCACCATGAGCGTCGGCGAGCACATGATCGACAACGGCGGCGGCTCGGTCATCGCGATGGGCGCCACCAACTCCGTCCACGGCGCCCCCTACCACGCCCACTCGGGCGCCGGGAAGGCGGGCATCCACAACCTGATGCAGACGGTCGCCAGCGAGTGGGGGAAGTACGGCGTCCGCGCCAACACCATCGCCCCCGGCGTCATCGAGACCGAGGGCGTCGCGCAGGCGGCGGGCGGTGCCCTCCCGGACCAGCTGCTCGAGGAGCTGGCCGCCCCGCGGTTCGGGACGCCCCGGGACTGCGTCTCGCTGGCGGTGTTCCTGGCGAGCGACGCCGCGGCGTACGTGACGGGGTCGTACTACGCGGTGGACGGCGGCCACCTCCTGGCGCAGTCGCCGTACTGACGGCGTCCCGACCCGGGCTCAGGACAGGTCGATCCCGGCGTCGGCCATCGCCGCCGCGAAGCGGTCGAGGGCCTCGACGTGGTCCTCGGGCCTCCGGCCCTGGCCCATCGTGTTCACGGCCAGGTAGTCGGCGTCGAGGGCCCGCCAGGACTCGACGCGCTCGACGAGCGAGGCCGTCTCGTCGGTGTCGAACGCGATGGAGCCGTGGACGCCGACGTCGTCGGGCTCGCGGCCCTCCGCCCGGGCGTACTCGTGGAGGGTCTCCAGCCGGTCGGCCGTGCCCGCCGCGGGCGGCTGCAGGGGGATCCACCCGTCGGCCAGGCGGGCGATCCGGTCCAGCACCGGGTCGGCGCGCCCGCCCATCCACACCGGGATCGGCTGCTGGACCGGCAGCGGGTTGATGCCCACGTCCGGGAGCTCGTGGAACTCGCCGTCGAACCCGGTCGGGTTCTCCGTCCAGAGCCGCCGGAGGACGGCGACCTGCTCCTCGATGCGGGCGCCCCGGTCCTCGAAGGACTCGCCCAGGGCGACGTACTCCAGGGGGTTCCAGCCGAGTCCGACGCCGAGGCGCAGCCGCCCGCCGGAGAGCACGTCGACCTGGGCCGCCTGCTTGGCGACCAGGGCGGTCTGGCGCTGGGGCAGGACCAGGATGCCGGTCACGAACTCGATGGCGTCGGTCTCCCCGGCGAGGAAGCCGAACAGCGACAGCGGCTCGTGGAACCGGTCGCGGTGGTCGTAGGGGCCGTCCCAGCCGCCCTCGCGGTCGGCGTCGGCGCCGAGCACGTGGTCGTAGCACAGCAGGTGGCCGAACCCGACCTCCTCGGCGCGGCGGGCGAACCGGGCGATCGTCTCCGGGTCGGTCCCGATCTCGGTCTGCGGGAAGGTGACGCCGAACTCCATGGACGGCCGTGGCGGAGCCGGACATTGAACCTAGGTGTCCGTGACGGCCCCCTCGTGGGTCGACTCGACCTGCGGCTCGGTCACGCCACGTCGCGACGATGCCGACTACGTGATGTTCCGGTAGTCCTCGACGGTGAGGTCCCCGACGGCGTCGAAGTGGTCGTCGGCACTCACGAGCGGGACGTCGAGGGACAGCGCGGTCGCGGCGATGTAGATGTCGCTCCGGTCGATCATCGCTCCATCTTCCCGGAGGTCGACGAAGACGTCGGCCGCAGTCGCGGCGATGTCGTTCGTGAACGGAACCGGTGTCACCCACTCGTACCTGGACGTCGCCTCCGACCGCGTGGCGTCCCGGGTGAGCATCACCCCGCGGTAGAGCTCCGAGAGGACGATCGTGGAGGCTCCGATGACCTCCGTGTCGTGGGCGTCCAGGTAGCCGATCGCGTCGGGGTCGCCACGCGCGTAGTCGACCAGCAACGACGAATCGACCAGCTTCACGTCGACCCCCCACCCAGCCGCTCGTCGACGTCCTCGCCGAGGTCCGCCAGCGAGTCGTCGAGGTCCTCGAGGCCGCCCTCCACGGCGTTGTCGAGCGCCGTAGCTTCATCGTCCGTCAGGAACCCGGCGTGGGTCCGCCAGTCGGAGTCGAGTTCGTCGAGGATGCGATCAAGCGCCTCGCTGAAGCTTTCGTTGCCGCGCTTGTGCGCTTTGAGCCGCTCGTAGACCTCCTCCCTGATGCCGATGTTCTTCGAGGCCATGGTTTGTGTATGGGTTTGTGTACACATCAGCCTTGCCACGTGCCGGTGTGACCGAGAGAGGCCGTCCGGTATCGCCCTCTAGCCTCCGTTCGGGCGGACGCGGCCCCGTCGGGCCGGGGCGCCCGCGTCACCGCCAGCCTCAGTCCTCGCGGAGCCAGCCCCCGACGTAGCCGCCCACGGCGCTCAGGCCGACGAGGTAGAACAGGCTGAACACCAGGCCGACGCCGACGAGGACGACCACCGCCGTCGCGGCCTCGCCGGGGAAACCCACGAACAGCCCGACGGCGACGAAGACCGCGACGACCAGGGGCGGCAGGCTGGCGAACAGGCCGGCCAGGAGGCCGGCGCCGAGGCCGCTCCGGGTGGGGTCCGGGTCGAGGTAGCCGGCGGCGGCGCCGCCCGCCAGCGGCGACAGCGGCACGAAGCTGAGCACGGAGCCGACCATCGCCCCGACCACGCCGAGGACCCAGCGCGGCGTGGGCCGGCCCTCGCGGCGGGCCCGGCCGTGGCCGACCACGACCGCGACCCCGAGCGCCACGAGGAGGAGGCCGGCAGCGACGAGGCCGATGCCGCCCCAGTCGGCCAGGGCGACGAGCAGGTCGACCGCCTCGGCCCTGGTCAGCCCCTCGACCTCGAACTCCGGGCTGTACACGACCTCGGTGACGTCGGCACGGGAGACGCCGAGGGACAGCGCCGCGCCGCCGAGGGCTACCAGGACGCCGCCGACGCAGAGGAACGCGCCGACCACCCAGTCGACGAGGCGCTCGAACGCCGGGTCGGTCGGGTCGGTGCGCCCGTCGGATGGAGACTCATCGTCCATACGGAGGGCTGGGCGCCCGGGGTTGTGAAGATGTCCGTCGCGTGCCACACCGGTTCCGTCGCGCCAGCCACGCCACGCGTCGACCCACCGGTGCGTCGGGGGAGCCTTTAGGGACGCCCCGCCTGGTGAAGCCAGTAGGGCTCGCCATGGTCGACCTCCCGGACCTCGAGGACGTTCGGCCCCGCAACCTCACGCGCAGGCAGCGCCTCGTCGTGGGCTACCTCGCCGGCATCGTCGCGATCGTCCTGCTGTTCACGGGGAGCTACTACTGGGGGATGCGGGCACTCGAAGACCGTCCCCGCTCGGTGTACCAGGCGCTCAACACGGTCGTAGAGACGATGACGACGACCGGATACGGTGCGGATTCACTGTGGACGACCCCGGCGATGAACCTGTTCGTGTCGGCGATGCAGGTCACCGGCGTCGTGATCGGATTCGTCACGCTGCGGGTGCTCGTCATCCCCCTGTTCGAGCGGACGCCGCTCGACCTGGACGACCGGCTCTCGATCAAGGACGACCACGTCGTCGTCGCGGAGTACCAGCGCGACACCGAGGTGCTCCTCGACGAACTCGAGGAGCTCGACGTCGACTACGTACTGCTCGAATCCGACGACGACGAGGCTAAGCGGCTGTCTGACGAGGGGTATCAGGCGCTCAACGGCGACCCCGAGGAGCGGGCCGACCTCGACCGCGCCAGCATCGCGAAGGCGTCGCTGCTCATCACCGACGCCGGGGACCGGACCGCGAGCGTCGTCCTGACGGCACTCGAGGCCAACGCGGACCTCCGGGTCATCAGCTTCACGGCCTCGACGCGCCGGAAGGCCGCCCTCGCCGAGATCGGCGTCGATCGGAGCGTCGCGCCACACGCCCTCATCGGCCAGCGGCTCGCCGAGAAAGCGACGACGTCCATCTCCGTCGACACGGCGGTCGATCGAGAGACCGTCGCGATCCGCGAGGTCCTCGTCCGACGGGACAGCCCGCTCCACGGCGTCAGGGTGGGGGAGTCGCCCTTCGCGACCCACCCGGACCTGACGGTCGTCGGCGGCTGGTTCGACGGCGAACTGCGGCTGCCGGCGTCGCCCGACGACCGGCTGACGCCCAACACCGTGCTCGTGGTCGCCGGGCCGACGCGGGCGATCGACGACGTCTCGAGCGAGGTGGCGGGTATCCGTGCCCCGCACAGCTCCCCGCGGTCGCGGGTCGTCGTCGCCGGCATGGGTGAGGGCGGGACCGCAGCGGTCGAGAGCCTGCCCGACGACGTGCCGGTCACGACGGTCGACGAGTCACCCGACCTCGGCCCGGACGTCGTCGGCGACGTCACCGAACCGGAGACCCTGGCGGCTGCCGACGTCGAGGACGCCTCGGCACTGGTCGTCACCGTCGACGACGACGCGACCGCGCTGCTGACGGTGGCGATGGCCCGCTCGATGGCTGCCGACGTGGAGATCCTGGCGCGCGTCACCGACACCGAGAAGGCGTCGGCAGCGTTCCGGGCGGGCGCCGACTACGTCCTCTCGATCCAGCGCGTGTGTGCACGGCTGGTCGCGGCGGAGGTGCACGGCGAACGGGTGATGGACCCGGTGAGCCAGATCCGGCTCGTCCGGGGCGATTCGGCCCCCTTCGTCGGCGACTCGCTGCTGGACAGCCGGCGCGACACGGAGCGTGGGTGGGCCGTCGTCGGCCTCTCCCGCGGTGGGACCATCCACACCGACGAGCGCACGACCATCGAGCCGGGAGACGAGGTGTTCGTCGCCGGCAGCGACGAGGCGATCCGGGAGTTCGAACGGACGGCGAGCGGCTCCTGAGAGCTGGACGGACCGTCCCGAGCCGTCGCCATCGAGTGACGGCCGTCGACGACCCGGCCGCGGGACCTCCCGGACCGTCCGGCGTCAGATTATTGCCGTCTCCCGACCCGCAGCTACCACATGTACCTCGCCGACGAGGCCTGGCCCGACCTGGAGACCTACTTCGAGGAGGAGTCCCTCGCCCTCGTACCCCTGGGCTCGACCGAGCAGCACGGGCCCCACCTGCCGGAGGGGACCGACCACCTCATCGCCGAGGCGTTCGCCCGCGAGGCCGCCGACCGCACCGGCTACCTCTGCACGCCGACGATCACCGTGGGCGTCAGCCCCCACCACCGGCAGTTCCACGGCACGATGTGGGTCGACGCGCCGGCGTTCAGGGACTACGTGGAGTCGCTGACCCGAAACCTCGCCTACCACGGCGTCGACCGCGTCGTCTTCGTCAACGCCCACGGGGGCAACGTCGAGCACCTCCGGGAGGTCGGCCGGCGGGTGCGCGACGACGGCACGATGTACGCACTCGAGTGGATGTGGAACGACTCCATCCCGGACCTGGTCGAGGAGCTGTTCGCCCAGCCCGGCCCCCACGGCGGTCCGAAGGAGACCGCGCTGATCCAGCACCTCCACCCCGACCTGGTCCACGACGACCGGCTCGAGGAGGCCCGCGACGGCGGACAGCCCGACGTCGAGGCGGCCGGCACCGACCGCCACGGTGCGCGGACGTTCTACGACGCCGTCGAGAACACGGACAACGGCGTGACCGGCGACCAGACCGACGCCACCGCCGCGAAGGGCGCCGAGCTGTTCGACGCGGCGACCGACCAGCTCTGCCGGCTCTGCGAGTGGCTCGCCGACCGCTCGGAGGCGGACCTGCTGCCGGCCGAGCACGTGTGAGCGCCCGCCCGGCGGGCGGCGTTTTCGGCCTGCGGGTCGACGGTCCCGCCGTGAACGACCACGACCACCCCTCCCCGATTCGCCCGACTGGACGACCCCGGCGCCGGCGTCGTCGACCACGTCGACGCGGCGGCGACCTGCCGCCGGCGGTTCGCGCGGTGGCGCGAGGACGTCGTCGACGACGTCGGCGGGGAGTGGTCCGGCTAGCACCGGGCCGGGAACCGCGAACCCGGGTCGCCCCCGCCACGGGGCCAATGCAGGAGGCTTTTAACCCCAGGTCCCGAATCTTCGGGTAACCGAGCCACGGTCGCCCCCGGATTGCGACGCGGGCGACCGGCCGACGGCGCGCCGGACGGCCACCGGGCCTCCCCCGGCAGCGGGTGCCGTCGCCCTGTAGGTCGCGCACGCGGCCGCGCCGGCAGTCGCCGGTGCTATCGCTGTGTCGGGCCGGTCGCCGTCCGCGGGGACGGCCGCTCGGAAGACACAACTATGGAAATCGAAATCGCGACCATCGGCGGCTACGAAGAGGTCGGACGGCAGATGACTGCCGTCCGCGCGGGCGAGGACGTCGTCATCTTCGACATGGGGCTGAACCTGTCGAAGGTCCTCATCCACGACAACGTCGAGACCGAGCGGATGCACAGCCTCGACCTGATCGACATGGGCGCCATCCCGGACGACCGGGTGATGTCCGACATCGAGGGCGACGTGCAGGCCATCGTGCCCACCCACGGCCACCTCGACCACATCGGCGCCATCTCGAAGCTGGCCCACCGCTACG
>CAYWNQ010000044.1:0-13084 GCA_964459695.1 uncultured Halobacteriales archaeon
CCGGCCATCACGCCGTTCGAGAACGGGACGCCCCGCCACCACACCCGCCTGTTCTCGGGGCCGACGACCGACGCGACCGTCCTCGTGAACGAGCTGTTCGTGCCGCCGCGGGCCGCCGACTCGTTCGCCGAGGCGGTCCTCGCGTGGGCCGACGACGCCGGCGTCACGGAGATCACCGTCCTCGCCGGCGTCCCGGTCCCGCACGGGCCGGAGGACCACCGGACGTACTACGTCGCGACGCCGGACTACCAGGAGGCACGGCTCGCCGACGTCGACCTGCCGCCGATGGGCACCGGGTTTCTGGACGGCGTGAACGCGAGCCTCCTGGGGCGGGGCATCGACTCGGACCTCCGGGTCGGCGTGCTCGTGACGCCGGTCCACGCCCAGGTGCCCGACGTGGAGGCGGCCATCAGGCTGCTCGACGGGGTCGAGGCCGTCCTCGACCTGTCCGTCGACACCGCGACCCTGGAGGACTTCGCCGGCGAGGTCGCACAGTACTACCGGGAGCTCGCCGACCGGCTGGACCGCACCGAGCAGGAGTACGCCGCCGAGGACCGGATGTTCATGTGACCGGCGCCGGCTCAGGTCGACCGGGCGCGGACGAGGGCGTTCTGGCGGTATGAGCGGCTCAAGCACGAGGAGCGGTGAGCGTTGCGGTCAATCGGACTCCTGCAGGAGCGGGCGGGCTTTCCGGGCGGTACTGGCATCCACCACGAGCTACTCTGAACAGCGCCGACCTGACAGCGGAAACCTATTTCCGAGGGGGGCGTGAGGTCTCGACCGAACGCCGACGGGTGGGGTGGTCCGCCCCGGCGAGATGACAGATGACAGGGGATCAGGATGCGGACACGGGGCGGGACGTATCGCGTCGGGCAGTGATGGGTGCGGCGGCCGCCGGGAGCGTCGGACTCGCCGGCTGTGGCAACTTCAGCAGCTGTGACGCCGGCATCACCAAGTCGACCGTGGCACCGTTCCAGTACGGCAGCCAGGGGACCTACGAGATCGAGATCCGCAACCACGCGCCGATGTTCGGCACCTGCTCCGGGGAGATCGTGGTCGAGGACGACCTCCCGCCGGGCATCTCGTTCGTCTCCGCCAGCGGCAACTGGACGGCCAGCGTCTCGGGCGGCGTCGTCACGGCGACCAACGACAGCTACGGGTCGCTGGGGCCGGGAGGGACGATCACCCTGGAACTGACCGTCGACGTGGCACCGGCCAGCGGGTTCCCCGCGACGCCACCGCTGGAGAACTGCGCGACGGCCACGCTGGACGGGAACGAGGTCGGGATCGCCACGCCGGGCGACAACTGCGTGAGCCACTTCGGCGGAGCCACGCCCACGCCGACCGAGACGCCGACGCCCACGCCGACCGAGAAGGCGACGCCGACCGAACCACCGACGGCGACGCCGACGGAGTCGCGGACCGCCACCCCGACGGCCAGGGACACCCCGAGTCCGACGCCGACCGAGTCGCCCAACGCGACGGCGACCAGACCCCCCACCGCGACGCCGACGGAGACGCCGACCGCGACGCCGACGGAGTCACCGACCCCGAGTCCGACGCCGACCGAGTCGCCCAACGGGACGGTGACACGACCGCCAACGGCGACGCCCACCGACACCCCCACGAAGAACGGGACGGGGGGCAATACGACCGGCTCCGGTTCCGACTGACGCGCAGATTCGACGTCCCAGGAGCGTCTGTCACCACTCTCACGCCCACGTGACTCCAAGCCGTGGACCGGGACCTCACCTCGCGGATCCGGTCCCGGCGAGGTACCAGTCCTCGTCGGGCACGAGACGCCCCGCCAGCACGGCGTTGAGGACGACCCCGAGCACCAGCGAGAGGCCGACGACGTACAGCCACGTCAACACCAGCAGGACCGCCCCGACGACGCCGTAGAGCGCGACGCTGCGCGCCGTGGCGACGTAGAGCCGGAGGCCCACCGCCGACACCGTCCAGCCGGTGGCCGCCAGCGCGAGCCCGGGGAGCACCTCCCGGAGACCCACGTCCGCACCCGAGAACCGGTAGAACACCGGCAGCAGCTGGACGGCGACCGACAGCCACACCAGGGCCGCGCCGAGGACGCCGCCCAGCCAGCCGCCCGTGCGGAAGACGAAGACGACGGCGACGAGGCTGGTCACCAGGATGGTCAGCGTCACGGTCACGAGCGCGATGACGCTGTCGAGGAGTCTCGTGACCAGGCGCCGCTCGCGACGGATCTCGTAGACGTCGGCGAACACCCGCTCGGTCGCCCGGGAACAGCCGGAGCGAGCTCCACACCGCGATGGCGCCCGCCAGGACCAGCGCCAGCTCCCGGCCCGCCGCGTCGCCGCCGACCTGCTCGAAGGCGCGCCGGAACGCCGCCGCGCGACCGCCGGTGAGCGCCTGGAGCAGGTCGGCCAGGCGCGGCTCGATGCCGCGGACGGCGAACACCGCGTAGATCAGCACCGCGAGCGTGACGACCACGTTGAACGCGTAGAACCCGAGCGCCGCGGCGCTGACGGTGACCTGCTTCTCGCGGGCGGCGGCCACGACGGCGGGCAGGGGTCCGGGCGGGGCCATCAGGCACCGGTGGACCGGTTCCGGCCGCTCACGACCGCGCCACGGCTCGGGGGTCGCCCCGGCTCGCCGGGCTCCGGCTCATAGGACGAGCGACACGACGGCGAGCACGACGAAGATGATTACGAACCACTTGGCTATCGCCATGGTGACGCCGGCGACACCGCGGGCCCCGAGGAGCGCCGCGACGATGGCGAGGACGAAGAAGACGATGGCGTACTCCAGGAACTCGCCGGTGAGCAGCTGGAACGGGACGGTCGCCTGGCTGGACGGGAGCATCGGTGCTCCGTACGGCTCGCGCCCGCCACCTTCGTTACCAGCCGCTTAAGCGTCCGGTGACCGGTCCGGAGCGGTCCCCCGGTCATTGGGGTCGAACCGCAGTGGACAGGCGGCCGTGCGTCCGGGCGATCCCGTACGGGTCGGTGACGGGCGTGGGCCATCGGACGCTGCCGCGCCGAGACGGCGTCGAGGTACCACGAACTCGGGGTTGGCAGTCGGAGCCACCGGATACGTCGTTCCCAGAGTGGAGAATACCGCGTTGTCAGCCCGCCGCCTCGTTCATCCCCGACTGGATCAGGTACCAGGAGGCGGGGGCGAACACGATGAACAGGAGGAAGAGGATGCCCCGGTCCATGTCGGTGACGGCCTCGGCGGCGGAGGAGATCTGCCACATCGCGACGATGTTCAGGATGGGGATGATGGCGAGGATCGGCGTGAGGCTCGCGTCGGTTCCCTGGTCGAGCTGCTTGGCCGTGCTGTACAGCCAGTAGATGGTGTACAGGCCGATCGTGACGATCGACAGTACCACCTGGATGCCGAGCGACTTCTCCGTGAACGCCGAGGAGTCGGTGACGGTTGCTGCCATACGTGGCATGCATCAGACCCCTCCGACATTAAACTGTTCCCGGGAACCGAGAGGACTACCAGGGCAAGGTCGTCGGGGACCTCACGGTCAGGCTCGTGGCGGGGTCTGCCTGCAGTAGGGACACCGCCCCGGGTTGATCGACCAGTTCACCAGCCGCTCACAGCCGGGACAGGCGGAAATCGGTTCCATGTGATGCTAACGCATCCCGACAGCATAACCGTATCTGTTCCCGGTCGACAGGTCCGAACCACGCCGGCGATTCCGCACGCTGGAGGCCGTAGCTGGACCCTACTCGTCGATGGCTGTCAGGACGCGCTCCTCACGCTCGCGACCGGTCGAACGCAGTTCCGGTCGCGGCCGGCGGCGGCGTGGCGCTGACCGGTTCGCTCGTGCGCCCACCGAGTGCCGATGGGGCCCCACCGTCACACCTTTCTACCGCCCCCGCCCAGCCTGCCCGACATGGAGCTGGACGCGGACCTGCGCCGTCGCCTCCTGTTCGCGCTCCTCGGGGTCGTGCTGCTCGCCGGGGTGGTGGTCGTGCTCGTCCGGTTCCGGGCGACGCTGGTGTTCACGGTGTTCCTCTACTACGCCAGCCGTCCCATCTACCGCAAGCTGGAGGCCGCGCCGCTGCCGGGGCGGCTCCGGGGCCACAACCCGTACCCCCGCCAGACGCTGGCGGCGGTGACCATCGTGCTGTTCCTGCTGCCGTTCCTGGCACTGCTGGTCTACACCCTGCTGCTGGTCGTCCCGGAGCTCCAGGCGTTGCTGGGCGACGCCCAGCTGTCGGGGTTCCTGGCGGATTTCCGGTCCGCGGGCAACGGCGATGGCCTCCCGGAGCCCCTCGCCGGCCTCGGCCTGCAGGAGCTCCTCGCGATGTCGCCCTCAGAGCTGCTGGCCCTGCTCCAGGACCCGGCGGTCAGAGCGTGGCTCCAGGAGTCGGCGGGCACGCTGCTGGACTCGGTCACGCTGCTGGCGACGCTCGGGCTCCACGCGTTCCTGATGCTGGCCGGCACCTACTACCTGCTGACCGACGCTTCCCGGCTCCGGGAGTGGCTGCTGGCGGAGTACGACGACACCGGGGTCGTCGAGTCCTACGTCCTGGCCGTCGACGAGGAGCTGGCCTCCATCCTGTTCGGCAACATCCTCAACGCCATCCTCACGGCCATCATCGGCATCTTCGTCTTCACGGGATACAACCTCGCCGCCCCGGACGTCGTCGAGGTGCCGTTCGCGCCGCTGGTCGGCGCGCTGACCGGCGCCGGCAGCCTCGTGCCCGTCGTCGGGATGAAGATCGTCTACCTCCCCGTCGGCGCCATCCTGGCCGGGGCAGCCGTCCTGGCGAACCAGCCCGACGCGCTGTGGTACGTCGCCCTGTTCCTCGTGCTCGCATTCGTCATCGTCGACACCATCCCCGACCTCCTCATCCGCCCGTACGTCAGCGGCAACCGCACCCACGTCGGGCTGCTGATGTTCGCCTACATCCTGGGCCCCATCGCGTTCGGCGTCTACGGCATCTTCCTCGGCCCCATCCTGCTCGTCCTCGTCGCGGAGTTCGCCCGCCAGATCGGTCCCTACGTGCTGACCGGCCAGCACCCCGACCGGCAGGCCACCGTCGAGGAGTACTGAGACACACCGAAAACGGGAGGTTATCCGTTCGCAGGCGGGGCGTACTGTCCCGAACCGTTCCCCCGGTTTATCCGGGGGACGGCAGGTCCGCGCTCGACAGCTGGCAGACGGTTCGAGTGGAGTGGTCGGGTCGGACGGCGCCGTCAGGACGTATCACGACTGGGACGTCGACCCCGCGATGAGGTGGGGCGTGAAACCCGCCCTACTCCCCGCCGGCGAGGCTTGACATCGGCGTGGCCCCGGCCACGATGGCGCCCGTCGCGATGATGGCCGCCGAGAGGACGACGAAGTCCGCGCCCGGCGAGTGACCGGCCAGGTCCGCCCCGACGTCCACGATGAACACCGTCACGAAGAAGCTCAGGATGGCGAACACCAGCAGGACGATCGACGCCACGATGCTACTGACCAGTGCGCCGAACGAGTCGAGCAGTCCCATGGTTCGAACGCTCCATCGCCGGTTAGGCTGCCGGAAAGTAAAGGTTTCCGGACAGGTTCGCCGGCGGCGGGCCGGTCGCTCGCGGGCAGACGGCGCGGTCCGTGCCGGACCGGGACGTCGGTCCGACCGTCCCATAAAGGACCTCCAATGACCGGAGGAAGACCCAAGCGGTAGTTGTCCACCCACCCGCGTATGTGGGGTGTCCCCTCGTCCCATGGGTGAGGAACCCGACGGCACGGTCCCGCGTCGCACAGTGCTCGAGGGCATCGGCGGCCTGGCGGCGGTGTCGATGTCCGGCGCGTCCGCCGCCGACGTGGCCGAGTCGCTGGCGGGCGGGGTCCCGAGTGACCCGCACACGCTGGCGACCTACCGGTCCATCGTCGACGCCATCCTGCCCCGGACCCCGGAACTCGCCGGTGAGCTCGGCGAGGAACACGTCCCGGGCGGCCTGTCGGTCGGCCTCGAGAAGTTCCTGGTCTGGGACTTCAACCACTTCCAGGAGATCCGCCTCGAGACGCTGCAGACCCCGGCGGCGGCCCACTCGGAGCTCGAGGACACGCTCGGCGGACTGACCGCGGGCGACCTCGAGTCGCCGCTCGGGAGCGGCGACTCGCCCGCCGGCCTCGTCGACCCCGACCGGTTCGAGCTACTGCTGGAGCCGGCGGTGGCCGACACGCCGCTGGCGGCGGTGCTCGACCTCGTCGACGGGGTCGTGCTCGAGGGGCTCGTGGACCGGACCGGCCTCGAGCGCCACCTGGACTTCGGGGACCTCGAGCGACTCGAGGTCGGCGTCGCCGATGCGCCGGTGGCGCCGGACGCCGAGGGCCCGGCGGACGTCGACCTCGTCGTCGAGACCGCGACCGAGTCGGCCCATCGCGTGGTGCAGAACTACCCCTATGCCCCGGTGTTCCCGGTCGTCTTCGACGTGCTGGCCGCGGAGTTCCTCGCCGCCGGCCACAACGAGGACCCGCCGGCCCCGAACGAACGGTTCGCCGCGGGCGGCACGTTCGTCCGGCTCTCCCGTCGGGACCGGCTGCGGTGCCTCTGGGACGTCGTCGACGAGGGGTCGGTCGACCGGCTCGACGGCCTGCTCTCGCCGCTCGTGCCGTACGCGGGCATCCTCAAGTTCGCCGTGATGGCCATCAACGGGCTCATCGCCTTCGGCTACTACACCGAGTGGTCGGGCTACGGCGACACGAAGACCGACACGCCGGCCGAGCGCGAGCTCCAGCTCGCCGACGCCGGCGACGTGCTCGGTCGCCGCCAGACCGGCTACCCGGGACCGGCGCCGGGCTACGCGCGGGACTGGTACCACCGCGTCGACGGCGGCTTCACCGACGACGCCGACCTCGACGGCGACCTGCCGGGCGAGGACGTGCTCGTCGGGGGTGGGGACTGATGGACGACCCCGACGTGGTCGTCGTCGGCGCCGGCGCCGACGGACCGGCGTGTGCCTCGCGACTCGCCAACCGCCACGGGCTGGACGTCCTCGTCCTCGAGGCGGGGCCGTTCTACGGCAACACCGAGTGGGAGCACCCCGGGACCGACCCCGGTGGCGAGCTGAGCGACGACCCCGGAGACCTCTCCGGCGAGCTCATGGACGAGCAGTTCACCGTCCGGGAGGCCGACGCCAACGACCCCACCTGGGGCTACCTCCGCGTGGGGCCGGCCGACCGGTCGCGGGCGCCGTGGTTCCGGAACCTCCACCAGAACGCCTTCCTCTGGCAGATCACCGCGGTAGGCGGCACCTCGAACCACTACTTCGCCAACCACCCGCGGGCCTACCCCTACGCCGTCGACGAGCAGGACCACTGGCCCATCAGCTACGAGGAGCTGCTGCCGTACTACCGGCGCAACGAGGCGGTGACCAACACCCAGCAGGCGCCCGTGACCGCCAAGGAGGAGCTGTTCCTCACCGGCGCCGAGCGGGCCGGCTACGACCTGCTGACCGACCTCAACGTCACCGAGACCGGCTACCGCCCCCAGCCCAACGCCATCGACGAGCCGCCGGCGGACCTCGACGCCGACTACCAGGGCGGCTTCCACTACGACGAGGACGGCTTCCGGGGCGAGACGCTCGTCGCCGACGGCTTCCAGGGCGCGCCGACCCCCGAGGGAGCGCCGGTGCGCGAGAAGAAGCGCAAGTCGGCCAACGTGGGCTGGGTGCCCCGGGCGCTGGACGCCAACGAGGACCCCGCGGCCGGCGACGTGGCCATCCGGCCCAACTCGTTCGTCACCGAGATCACCACCCACGGCGGGCCCGGCTCCGTCGAGGCGACCGGCGTCGAGTTCCGGGACACCTGGAGCGGCTCGACGACGGCGGTGACCGCCGACGTCGTCGTGCTCGCGGCGGGCTGCATCGAGTCGCCGCGGCTGTGGCTCAACTCGGGGCTGCCGAACGACGGCTGGGTCGGTCGCGGGCTCACGACCCACTGGTTCGACTGGGTCGTCGGCGTCTACCCCGACGATGCCATCGAGGATGCCACCGGCGACTCGCCGCTCGGCGCCAAGTCGACCGTCGACCCCTACGTCGGCCAGAACTCCGCCGTCCGGTTCGACAAGCCCGGCGTCGGCGGCCTCGAGGACATCGGTCTCACCCCCGGCCTGGCCGGCTTCGGCAACTGGCTGTTCAGCCAGGCCGGCTACGGCTTCGACGCCGAGGTCGACCCCGACGAGCCCTGGGACGGCACCGGCTACGTCGTCGGCGAGGAGCTCAAGCGCCGGATGGCCGACTACCGGCGCACCAAGGCGACGCTGGTGCTCACCGACGACCTCCCCCACCGGGACAACGGCGTGGTGCTCGACGACGCCTTCGGCGACGAGCACGGGCCGGTGCCGCGGGTCCGGTGGCGCCCCCACGAGGAGGACGACGAGAAGCGCGACGAACTGGCCCGCATCGCCGCGCGCATCCACCGGGAGGCCGGCGCCGAGTACGTCCACCGCGTCGACTGGCCGCCGCTGCTGCTCCACATGCAGTCCTCGATGCGGATGGGGGAGGTGCTCGACGAGGCCGCCGAGGCGTACAACGTCGACCGGCTGTTCGTCGCCGACCACTCGGCGCTGGCGAACTCGCTGGGCGGCCCGAACCCGACCAACACCGGCCAGGCGCTGGCGCTGCGGACCGCCGACCGGATCGCCGACCGCTACTTCGCCGCCTGAGCGGGCTCGGCGTCCCACGACGGCTCCGTTCGGCTCCGGGTCGTGCGCTGGCTGGCGCCCCAGCGCGCCGCGAAGGGAAAGATACTCAACGCCCGACCGGAGCGGTCGAACCATGCAGCGACGGTGCCTCCTCGCCCTCGGTGCGCTTGTCGTCATGGCCCTCCTCGCCGGCTGCTCGGCCCCCGGATCGCTCGAGATGCGACCGGTGACCGACGCAGAACTCGCCACCGAGGCGAGCCGGACCATCGAGCCCGGGTCCGCCCCCCACGCCCGGACCGACCGACCACCGAGGGCGGTCGTGAACGCGTCCGTCGCCAACGGGTCGACGACGGTGACGGCCGTTGAGCCGCCCGTGGCGGAGGGCCTCCCGGTGGCCGCCGACGGGGCCTACTACGACCTGACGTGGACGGTGGTCGACGAGCGGCCCGCCAGCATCGTCCCAATCGGCATCGACTACAACGCGAGCGCCCCGTCCGGGACGGCCATCGCCTATGGGGAGTTGCCTCGCGTCGACCGCGAGGCGCTCGCGGCGCTGCTCCCCCAGCGGGGGCCGGCCCGGACCGACGGCATCGACGCCGGCTTCGAGGCGGTCTACACCGCCGCCGAGACGGACGAGTCGGTGCTGGTCCCCGCCCAGCGCTACGACGTCGTCGTCTACGAGGGCGAGCGCTACCCCATCGAGGTCGAACCCACGCGGGAGACCACGCTCTCGACCTACCGGTACGAGGCCACGCGCGTCGCCGACGACGCGGGGACCTACGCCAGCCATCTGCGCGAGCGGTACACGTTTGCGCTGTCGAACCTCACCGACGCCGAGCGGTCGGTGGTCGGGGCGGCCGTCGCGAACGGGACGTACTACGCCGAGTCCGACGACGACGCCGGGTTCGCGTCGGTGCTGGAGCGGTTCCGCGACCGCGAGGCGATCGCCGAGGACGGCGCCAGCGGGCTGTGGCTGGTGCGGTACGAGGGCGAGCGCTACCTCGCCAGGCTGCGATACGGCGGATTCCTCGGGGGATAGCCGGGCCCGTTGCCGGCGGGCGCCGCCGGCTGGGGCGACGCCTCACGGCGACCATTCGGTGGCCCCCGCCGGGACCGACACCGTCCGCTCGCGGCCGCCCGCCCGCAGCCGGAGCGTCGCGGGGCCGTCGGACTCGACGCGCACCGTCAGCCCGGCGAGCGACAGGCCGGCGTCGCCCACGTACAGCGTCGCGGACTCGACCCCCTCGAGGGACACCGCCAGCCGGTTGCCGGCCCGCGACTCGCCGCCGGGCGCCTCCCACCGGACGCCCCGACGGGTGTGGGGGAACGGGCGGGTGCCGTGGCCCAGGTACTCCTCGGCGGTCGGCTCGGCGTAGCCGTCGGCGTGGGAGACGGCGTCGACGAGGCCGCTGTCGGCGGGCTCGCGGACCGCGACGTCCTGCACCCAGTGGGCGCCGTCGTGGACGAGCCCGTACTCGGGGTGGTCGAAGTCCGGTACCCGCCGGTAGGTCACCCGCGACGGCGACCGGGCCACGGTCCCGTCGGCGAGGTAGTCGACGCCGCGGTCCCACCGGTCGCGGAACGCCAGCAGGAGGTGGTCGGCGGGGAACAGGTCGAGCTCGTGGCGGTAGCCGTGCTCGCGCAGCCGGCGGGCGTGGTTCATCGCGCCCGGCACCGGCACCAGCTCGTCGGCGAGGCCGTTCCACAGCAGCAGCGGCACGTGCCGGAGGTTGTCGGTGATGCGGAGCGTGTTCTCCGGGTCCGCCGAGAACACCGAGGTCAGCGACCGGTCGGACCCGTCGTCGCCGCCCAGGAGGCCCTCCTCGCCGCCGAGCAGCCCGTCCTGGACGAGGCCGGGCGTCTCGACGAGACCGTCGGTCGGGCCCTCGACGGGGTCCTCGGAGGCCGGCCCGACGACGGCGAAGCCCCGCCCGAACAGGTCCGGGTACTGGGCGCCGAGCTTGAACGTGCCGTAGCCGCCCATCGAGTAGCCCGACAGCGTCACCCGGTCGCGGTCGACGGCGTACCGGCGCTCGAGGTCCCGCCAGGCCTCGAACACGTCGGCCTCGGCCTCGCGCTGGTACCACCCCGAGGGGCCCCGGCCCTCGGGCATCAGGACGAGGGCGCCGTTCTCCTCGCCCAGCGACCGCATCAGGCCCGGCGAGTAGACGGGGTACTGGTTGTAGCAGCCGCCCAGCGAGTGCAGCAGCACCACCAGCGGCGCGGGTCCGCCGTCGGTCGCCGCCCCGGGGACGTACGCCGAGTAGGGCTGGACGCGGTTCAGGAACACGTCGTTGGAGGCGTCGACGCCCGCCCCCAGGTCGAGCCGCGAGGGGTACAGCAGCGAGAGGTGGCCGCTCGTCGGAACTCGCCGGCGGGTCTCGCCGCGTCGCAGGGAACCGAAGTCGACGTCGGCGTGGAAGCCGCTGACGTCGCGCTCGGCCAGCGCGTTGGCCTGCCCGTACTCCCGCCAGTTGCCGTGGCCGAACCCCCGCGAGCCGCGGTTGCGCCCCAGGTCCGACAGCTGGTCGCCGAGGGTCGCCAGCTCCAGGTTCGGCGCGCCGTAGGGCTCCTCGAACCGGAAGCCGACGTTGAACACCGGCGGCGTCGCGCCGGGCGACTCGGGATGGGCGCCGCCGGGCGTGGTCGCGTCCGGCGTCGGCGCGACGGGGGCGAAGCCGCCGCTGCCGTCGTGCAGGCCGGTCACGCAGTAGTGGCGCCACGTGTCGGTCCCCGGATCCAGCGGCACCCGGACCTCCAGCTGGTTGCGCTCGACGTCGACCGAGACCCTGTCGTCGGCGAGCGGCTCGCCGTCCAGCGCCGCCCCGGTGCCCCACGTCACGAGGACGTGGTCGACAGGGGCGCCGAGGTCGCCCAGACCGTGGCCCCAGTCGGTCCGGCCGCCAGCCGGCGCGCCGTCGCCGGCGGTGTCGACGCCCACCGCCACCGCCGCGGCGTCCGGTTCGCGCATCGTCTGGAGCGTCACCCGGTAGACCACCTCGTCGCCGGCGGGCCGGGCCCGGAACTCCAGCAGGTCGGCGGCGTTGTACCGGTAGCGCTCGGCGTCGGTCGGGTAGACGTAGTCGCCCGTCGGCGGCGAGAACACGGCGCCGAGGTCGTCCGGCTCGGGCTGGGGCGGCGCCCCCGGAATCCGGCTGGTGTCGGCGCCGTGGTCGTCGTAGACGTAGTCCTGGTAGCAGTACTCGCCGTCGACGTGGGCGTCGGCCCCCGAGACCAGCAGCGGGTCGGCGTCCCACCCCGGGCCGTTCTCGAGCGGTGGCGGCGTCGGGTTCGGCCCGTACAGCAGGTCCGGGCCGGGTCGCGGTGCGTCCCGGTCCGGCGGGCCCGTCGGCGCGCCGGTGGCGGTGCCGGCCACCCCGGCGCCGGCAGCGATGCCCGTCAGCCGCAGGAGCCGTCGCCGCGAGAGTCCCCGCATGTGGACGAGTGGCAGTGTGGGTGTCCATGGTCCTTCTCCCGGCGTTGTTCGGTGGCTTAAGTCGTCGTTGCCTCGTGACCTCGTGGGTGGTGGTTTCGCTCGCAGGACTCTGACCGCATCCCGGTCGCGGACGTACAGTTCTCTGGTCGAGCGGTCCGACGGCAGGCCCGGCTCGAGCGCGAGGGGCTGGTTGCGATCCGGCCCACGCCTGGCACGGACCGGGCAGGGACGTTCCGGTCGGAGGGTGCGGTCCAGCACCGACACCGCGGCGAACCCTTCATACCGACGGCGGGCCGACGGACGACGCGATGGCCGTGGACCACCGGGTGCTGTGGGCCTGGACGCTGCCGGAGCTGCTGGTCGTCGCCGGCCTGTTCGTCGCGTTCGTCGGCAGCCTCACGGGCCACGTCGCCCTGTTCTCGTCGGTCGACCGACCGCTGCGGGTCGCGGCGAGCGCGTTCCTGGCGGTGGAACTCGCCATCCCGGCCTGGGTCTACCTCGACCTTCGCCGCCGGGAGGACCCCCGGGGGTCGGTGTGGGTCCACGTCGCCGCGATGCCCGGCCTCAACCTGTTCGGCCTGCTGGCGTACCTGTCGCACCGTCGGTAGCGCACGCGGCCGTGGCGGCCACCTCCCCCGGCGTGGCACCCACCCGACGAGCTTTCCCGCGGGACCGCACGGGCCCGAACCGGTGGGTCTCCTCTCGGGGGCCGTCGTCTTCGTCGTCGGCCTGGTCGACGTCCTGGCCCGGGAGTACTACGCGGGCAACGAGCTGCTGTTGCTGGCCGGGCTGCTGTTCGGCGTCGACGCCAGGCGCGCCGGCGCCGGCGACTCGTGAGTCCGGCGGCGTCACCGACCGTCGCCGTCGACCGTCCGTCCCCGAGGCGCGACGGCGGTCCGGACCGAGGGAAGCAGTGCGAGCCCCACCAGCAGCGCGCCGAGGCCGCCGTAGACGAGGTGGAACGGGTGGAGCCGCCCGAGCAGGAGGACCTGGACCACGATCCAGCCGACGAGGGCGACGC
>CAYWNQ010000045.1:0-12484 GCA_964459695.1 uncultured Halobacteriales archaeon
GAGCGCCACCGAACGAGCGAGCGGTGAACGAAGTGAACCGCGAGCACGCGACCCGTGAGCGCCGCCCGAGTCCAGCGCCTCGGGGCTTTCTGTGCGGTATCCTAGGGTCAAGCACGAGGGGCGGTCTGCGGTGGCGGTGGCGGTCCCAGGACAAACTGCTAGCGAGCGGGCGCGGGCGTTCCGACGGTACGATCGGGTCAAGCTTGAGGAGCGGTCTGCGGTGGCCGGTCGCGGTTCCAGCGCCAGTATTTCGATGCGAAGCACGAACGCACGATTCCCGAGCCACCCGAAGGTCACGACCACTCCCAGCCACGGACCAGCACCCACTTAACCTGCCCGGCAGAATTTGCCGGCGTGATCCCGCCCATCGCGAACCGCTTCGTCGCCGGCGAGTCCCCCGCCGCGGCGATGGACCACGCCGCCGCCTGCAACCGCGACGGCATCGGCGTCATGCTGAACCGCCTGGGCGAGCACTACGGGGAGCGCGAGCCGGCGGACGCCGACGCCGACGCCTACGTCTCGCTGCTGGGCGACCTCGAGGAGTCGGGCCTGGACGCGGCCATCTCGGTCAAGCCCTCCCAGATCGGCCTCGAGGTCAGCGAGGCGGTGTTCGCGGCGAACCTCGACCGCATCGCCGACGCCGCCGCCGACCACGACCGGTTCGTCTGGCTCGACATGGAGGACCACACCACGACCGACGCCACGCTGGAGGCGTTCGCGGACAACGTCGTCGACCACCCCGACATGGGCCTGTGCCTCCAGGCCAACCTGAAGCGCACGCCCGACGACCTCGACCGGCTGGCGGGGCTGCCCGGGAAGGTACGGCTGGTGAAGGGCGCCTACGACCCGCCGAGCGAGGTCGCCTACCGGTCGAAGGAGCGGGTGAACGAGGCCTACCGGGACCTGCTGGGGAAGGCCTTCCGCGAGTGGGAGGGTGGCGTCGCGGTCGGGAGCCACGACCCGGCGATGATCGACCACGCCGAGGCGCTCCACGACGAGCACGGCACCGACTGGGAGGTCCAGATGCTGATGGGGGTCCGCGAGGACGCCCAGCGCGAGCTGGCCCGCCGGCATCCGGTCTCCCAGTACGTCCCCTACGGCGACAAGTGGCTGTCGTACTTCTACCGCCGCGTGATGGAGCGCAAGGAGAACGCGCTGTTCGCGCTGCGGGCGATCCTCGGCTAGGCGCCCGACCCTGCGTCGCCGGCGTCGGCGCCCTCCGACGGCGTGTCGCCGTCGTCGTCGGGCGGGGTCCCGCCGTCGTCCGCCGGCGGCGGCCCGACCCCCGGGTCGCCGGCGCCCGCGCCCTCGTCGGCCTCGTCGTCGCCGAACTCCCCGAGCGCCACCAGCCCGTCGTCGGTCTCCTCGCCGAAGCCCGCCGAGAGGATGCGGGTCAGCGCGTCCTCGACGGTCTCGTCGGACACCTCGTAGTCCTCGGGCTCGAGCTCGACGACGAAGCCCGTCGTGATGTTGGGCGCCGTCGGCAGGAACACGATGTCCCGGCCGTCGGCGGTGGTCTTGCCGGTCTTGAACCCGGTCATCCGCATCCCCGGCCAGGTCTCGATCTTCACCGGCGTCTGGAGCTCGCTGCCCCCCGAGACCGCCGTCTCGATGGCCATCTTCGAGGCGTTGTACACCACCCGAAGCCCGGGCACGCGGTTCATCAGGTCGTCCAGCAGCCGCTCGACGAGGTCGCCGGCGGTCGTCCGCATCAGGTAGCCGGTCGAGACCACCAGCGAGGCGAACACCGCCAGGATGAGCGCGACGCGGATGGCCTCCTCGAAGCCGACGCCGTACAGCTCGTACTCGATGCCGAAGTTGATGGGGAGGCCCGCGACGAACCGGTAGAGGAACGCCAGGACGTAGGCCGTCACCAGCAGCGGCACGAGGACGATGAGGCCGGAGGCGATGTCGCGCTTCCACGACGAGGGCAGCATCGTGCTTGCCTTGGCGTCGGCCCTATTCAAAGCCCGCGTTCGTCCGTGGCGATGGCTCGGGTGCGCTCCCGGCCATCGCGAGCGCTGAACCGCTGCTGTCGCTACTCGTACTCGTCCGCAATCGCCTGGAACCCCCGGGGCGCTGGGCTCGGGGGCTCCCGTCCGCCGATCGGGTCACACGAGATGCTGTCCGCGGTAGCGGCCGAGACGCCACCGCCCCCGGTCGAGCACGCGCGGAACCCCACCCCACACCCCCCGTCGACAGTACCACTTCCACCCCACGGGAGAAACACCTTTCAGCCGCCCACTCGCCGGTGACGGCGTGTCCCAGCGAGTCGAGGACGACGGCGTCGCCGTCGAGTCGGTGGTCCCCGAGTTCGCCGACGCCTTCCCGTTCGACCGGTTCAACGCGATGCAGGCCGAGGCGCTGGAGGCGATGCTCGAGCGGTCGGCCAACGCCGTGGTCTGCGCGCCGACCGCCTCCGGCAAGACCGCGCTGGCCGAACTCGCCATCATCCGCGTCCTGCGCGCGGGCGGCACGGCGCTGTTCCTGGCGCCGCTGCGCGCGCTGACCAACGAGAAGGAGAGCGAGTGGGAGCGCTTCGAGGACATGGGCTACTCGGTGTACGTCGTCACCGGCGAGCGCGACCTGGACCCGCGTCGTGCCGAGCGCGCCGACGTCCTGGTGATGACCCCGGAGAAGGCCGACTCCGCCACCCGGAAGCACGACTCGGCGCGGTACTCGTTCGTCACCGACGTGGACTGCTGCGTCATCGACGAGGTCCACCTGCTGGACTCCGAGCGCCGCGGCGCGGTGCTGGAGGTGACGGTCGCCCGGCTGCGGCGGCTCTGTGACCCCCGCATCGTGGCGCTGTCGGCGACGATGAAGAACGTCGACGACGTCGCCGAGTGGCTCGACGCACCCGCCGAGTGCACCTTCGAGTTCGGCGGTGAGTACCGCCCCGTGCCCCTGGAGGTCGGCGTCGAGACCTACGCCCACGGGGACAACGCCTTCGCCGACAAGTACCGCCGGCTCTACCGGGCGCTGGACCTCGCCCAGCCCCACGTCGCGGCCGGCGGCCAGGCGCTGGTGTTCGTCTCCTCGCGCCAGGACACGGTCCGCGCCGCCGAGAAGGCCCGCGACGAGCTCGCCGAGCGCGACGTCGACGTGGGCGCCCGCGGCGACTACGAGCTCCACACCGCAGCCGAGGAGCTCCGCAACGACACCCTGCGGCAGTCGGTGATCGACGGCGTCGGCTTCCACCACGCCGGGCTCTCGAAGGCCGACAAGGACCGCGTCGAGGACTGGTTCCGCGAGGGCACCGTCCAGCTGCTGTTCTCGACGTCGACGCTGGCGTGGGGCGTCAACCTGCCCGCCCGGTGTGTCGTCATCCGGGACACCAAGCTCCACGACCCCCTGGAGGGCGAGGTCGAGATGAGCCCGCTGGACGTCCTCCAGATGCTCGGGCGGGCGGGCCGGCCCGGCTACGACGACGCCGGCTATGCCCACGTGGTCTGCGACGCGGACGACGCCGACCGCTACCGCCGGCTGCTCGCGGAGGGCACCGAGATCGAGTCCCGGCTGGCGGGCGAGCTGGCGGCCCACCTCAACGCCGAGATCGCGCTGGGCACCGTGCGGGCCCGCGCGGACGTCACCGACTGGCTGGCCACGACCTACTACGCCGTCCGCGCGGCCAGCGCCCCGGAGCGCTACGACGCCGGCGGCCCGCTGGCCGAGCGGGCCCGCGGGACGGTGCAGGACCTCGTCGACAGCGGGTTCGTCGAGGCCGAGGGCGACGCGCTCACCCCGACCGCCCTCGGGCGGCTGGCCTCGCAGTTCTACCTCCGGCTGGACACCGCCGCGGCGTTCCACGACCTCGCCCGCGGCACGGACGGCGGTGCCGGGGCGCTCGCCGAGGCCGACGTGCTCGGTACCGTCGCCGACGCCGCGGAGTTCGACAGCGTCAGCGCGCGGTCCGACGAGCGCGACGCCGTCCGGTCGGTGCTCGCCGGCGCCCCGGACGGCGCCGCGGCCGACCTGGACGCCGGCAACCGCAAGGTGGCGGCCATCCTGTGGTCGTCGATGGACGGCACGACCCCCGCCGAGCTCCGGAGCGACGCGTGGGTCATCCGGCAGAACGCCCTGCGGCTGCTGGCGGCGCTGCGGGCGTTCTGCGACCGGTTCGCCGGCGCCGGCGCGGCCAACCTGGCCGCCCGCGTCGCGGCCCGCGTCGAGGACGCCGTGCCCGACGACGCCGTCGGGCTGGCGGCCATCGACGGCGTCGGCACCGGTCGCGCCCGGAAGCTCGCCGGCGAGGACCTGACGACGCCGGGCGAGGTCCGGCGGGCCGGCGTCGAGGGGCTGGTCGCCGCCGGGCTGGCCGAGGGCGTCGCCGAGCGCGTCCACGACAACGCCACCGACCTCCCCGACGTGGCCGTCGACTGGGCCGAGCTTCCCGGGGCCGTCGCCACCGGCGACAGCGAGATGTGCGAGGTGACCGTCCACAACGCGGGCGGTGGCACCCGGGCCGGAGTCCGCGTGACGGTCAACGGCGTCGAGATGTCCGCCGACGAGTGCTACCTCGGGACGTGCACGCTGCCGGTCGCGGTGGTCGGCGGCGACCACGCGGAGCTGACCTTCGCCGTGGAGGTGGCGTTCCCGGAGCTGCCGGTCGAGCCCGTCGTCGACGAACGGACCGTGCCGGTGGAGTGAGGCCGGCGCTCCCGCTCGACTCGGGCCGAACGGGCCGCCCACCGCCCGGTGTCCGTCGCCCCCACCGTCGCGTTTAACCCGCCCCGCCCGAAAGTCGCACACGATGGAGCCGCTGCACGCCCGCTACCCGTTCCTCCGGGCCGCCAGGGAGGCGGTCGAGGACGCGGGGGTGGACCTCGGCCGGGTGGTCGCCGAGGGCGGGCCGGCGGTCGAGCGCGGCCGCGAGCGGGTGCGCCGCGGCCTGGTCGAGGGCACGACCGCGCCGGAGGCACGGTGGGACGACCGGGCGGAGCTGCTGTCCTACCCCGTCGCCAGGGTGCTCGTCTCGCTGCTGGACGTCCCCGGCGTGGTCGACAAGTACGCCCGGGCGGAGGCGGCGCTGGCCTACGAGCGGTTCACCGACGACTTCGACAACGACGCCGAGCTGAAGTCCACCACCGTCCCGCGGCTGTCGCTGTCGCAGTTCCTGGCGGACTTCGAGCTCGACGCGGCGGTCGCGCCGACCGGCGACGGCCGGTTCGAGGTCGCGGTGACGCGGTACCTCGAGCTTGCCGGCGACCTGGACGGCGACCGGTGGCGGCTGGTCGCCCGCCCGCTGGCCGACGGTCGGGTCCCGGTCGTCAGACGGGACCTCTACACGCTGCTGCGGGTGGCGGTGCGACGCCGAGTCGCGACGGACCTGCCGCTGTCGGTCCCCGAGCCCATCGAGGCGGCGCTCGCCGACGAGGTGGCCGACCTCGAGGCCGCCCTGGCCGACGTCGACCTCCCGCGGGACATCGACACCGTGGCTCCGGAGCAGTTCCCGCCCTGCATGGACCGGCTGGTCAAGCGCGCACGGAGCGAGGAGGTGCTCGCCCCCCACTCGCGGTTCGCGCTGCTGACGTTCCTGGGGTCGATCGGGATGGACGCCGAGGCGGTGCTGGCGTTCTGCGAGTACGACGGCCCGGCGGCGGAGGCGGTCCGGCGCCAGGCCGAGCGCCTGCTCGAGGGCGAGGGCGCCGCCTACGCGCCGCCGTCGTGTGCGAGTTTGCAGGCCTACGGCGACTGCGTCGACCCCGACGAGCGCTGCGAGACGATCCCGAACCCGCTGTCGTACTACGGCGAGGCGCTGGCCGACGCGGCGCCGGCGGAGGGCGAGTCCGACTAGCGCCCGGCGAGGAAGAACCCGACGCCGGTCATCAGGACGATGAAGCCGAACACGACGCCGACGAGCGCCAGGGCACCGGTCTCGTTGAGCCCGTCCACGCCGAACACGGCGCTGACGGCGACGACCGCCCCGACGAAGACGAGGGCCGCGACGACGGCGACGGCGATCTCGACGACCGTGTCCTCCTCCATGGGCCGCGGTTCCCGTGGCCGGTCCAAAAGCGCTTCGAACCGGTGCCAGCGCCGCTACGACAGCAGCTCCGCGGCCTCCTCGCGGTCGATGACGCCCCGCTCGAACGCCGCCAGCACCTCCCCGACGCCCGCCCCGTCGTCGGCGACGCCGTCGGCCAGGTCGGCCAGCGTGTCGCCGTCGGCGACGGCGAGCTCCTTCTTCACCCGGTAGTTGCCCCCGTCGGTGAAGTGGAGGTCGCCCGGGTGGAAGAAGTACCACTCCTCGCGGTCGAACCGCGCGGCGACGCGGGGCCGGGCGCCGAAGTTATCGCCGAAGTACCGCAGTGCCTCGACCTCCTCGCCGGAGAGGTAGATGGGGTCGCCGGCGCTGGACTTGGCCTCGATGGCGTAGAACTCGGCGCCGTTGCCCGCCAGGACGTCCGGCAGCTCCCGCTGGGTCGCGCTCCCCGACGCCGGCGCGCGGATGACCGCGAACCCCGCCTCGTCCAGCTCGTTGACGAGCTCGCGCTCGCGCCGGTCGCCCTTCTCGTTTGAGCTGGCCATCGCCGGACCCTCCGGCCCGGCCCGCCTTAAGCCCGCCGTGGGCGCGGCGGAACTGGTCGTGGTCAGGTGCCGTGCTGCCAGGAGTCCACGTACTCGGCCTGGGCGTCGGTGAGCTCGTCGATCGCGATGTCCTCGGCGGCGAGCTTGGTCTCGGCGACCTCCCGGTCGAGGTCGTCGGGGACGTCGTGGACGCCCGCGGCGTACTCGGCTCCCCGGTCGGCCAGCTCCCGGACGCAGACCGCCTGCACCCCGAAGCTCTGGTCCATGACCTCGACGGGGTGGCCCAGCGCGACCGGCGACGCCAGGTTGACCAGCCGCCCCTCGGCGAGCACGTTGATGCGCCGCCCGTCGGCCAGCTCGTAGGCCCGGACGCCCTCGCGGGCCTCGTGCTCGTCGACCGCCAGCTCCGAGAGCCCCTCGAGGTCGATCTCGACGTCGAAGTGGCCGGCGTTGGCCAGCACGGCGCCGTCGGCCATCCGCTCGACGTGGTCGGGCGTGATGACGTCCCGGTTGCCGGTCGTCGTCACGAACACGTCGCCCTCCGCGGCGGCCTCGGCCATGGGCAGCACCTCGTGGCCCTCCATGTGGGCCTCCAGCGCCCGCCGGGGGTCGACCTCGGTGACCACGACGTGGGCGTTCTGGCCGGCGGCCTTGCGCGCGACGCCCTTGCCGCAGTGGCCGAAGCCCGCCACCACGACCGTCTTGCCGGCGAACGACAGGTTGGTCGTCATCGCGATGGTCGCCAGCGACGACTCGCCGGTGCCGTGGACGTTGTCGAACAGCCGCTTCATCGGCGTGTCGTTCACGGCGAGCACCGGGTACTCGAGCGCACCGTCCTCGTCCATCGCCCGCAGCCGGTGGACGCCGGTCGTGGTCTCCTCGCAGCCGCCGACGATGCCGTCGATGAGGTCGGGGTGCTCCTCGTGGATGCGGAACACGAGGTCGCCGCCGTCGTCGACCGTGACCGTCGGCGCCAGGTCGATGACCGCCTCGATGGCGCCGTAGTAGGCGTCCTCGCCGACGCCGTGCCGGGCGTAGGAGGCGACGGCGTCGTGGGCGTCCAGCGCCGCCGACACGTCGTCGTGGGTCGACAGCGGGTTGCAGCCCGTGATCGCCACCTCGGCGCCGCCGGCGGCCAGGGTCTCGGTCAGCACCGCGGTCTTGGCCTCGACGTGCATCGCCATGGCGACGCGCTCGCCGGCCAGCGGCCGCTCCCGCTCGAACTCCTCGCGCAGCTCGGCGAGTATCGGCATGTGCTGGCGCGCCCAGGCGATCTTCCGGCGGCCCTCCTCGCGGGCCGCCGCCGGGTCGTCCAGCCGGGCCGTGACGGTGTCCATGCCGGGGCGGTGGACGAGCGGGCGGAAAACGCTACCGAACCGTAGCGAAGAGACCGCGTGTCAGCCGTCCTGCTCGGCCGCGTCCTCGTCGTCTTCGGCCTCGTCGTCACCGGATGGGCCGGCGTCCGCGGGCGGACCACCGCCGCGGTCGTCCTCGTCGTCCTCCTCGTCGTCACCGTTCTCCGGTGGGCCGGCGTGTTCGGGCGGTCCGGTCCCGTTCTCCGGCGGTCCGGCGTGGTCGGGGATCTTGTCCGCTGCGGGGTTGTTCGCCAGCACGAAGTTCGCGACCGCGTGGCCGATGCCCGGCCGGTCGGTCTCGTTGCCGTCGTCGGACACCAGCGAGTGGACGAACGCGGAGACCATCTGGCCGAACGAGACGTTCGTGTCGTTGCCGTCAGTGACGTTCCCGTCACTCACGTTGCCGTCGGTGACGTTACCGTCCGTCACGTTCCCGTCGGTGGTGTTCCCGTCGGTGACGTTGCCGTCCGATGGGGTGCCGTCGGTCTGGTTGCCGCCCTCCTGCTGGACGGCCGGCGAGGCGGCCAGGGCCGCCGGTGCGAACACCGACAGCACGAGTACCAGCACGCCGAACAGCGCGAACAGCTTGTATCTGGAGCGCATCACGTCCGGTACGTTCCGGGTACCACCCATAAACCGGCCCGGAGGTTCAGTCCGTTCAGGACCGTCCCGTCGGCGCGTCTCACCGACGCTGCACCGTCGAGACGGTTCACGGAACGCTCTCGCCGTTCAACCGTCGCTCGCCCGTTCGACCGCCGCGCGGGACCGGTCGGCGGCCTCGCCCCGGACCGCGGCGGCGTCGAGCGTCCGGCACGCCCGGTCGGCCAGCAGCACCCGCCCGTCGCAGACGGTGTGGCGGACGTCGGCGCCCCGAGCGGCGTACACGAGGTGGCTCACCGGGTCGTGGTCGGGCGTCAGGTGGGCCGCCGCGAAGTCGACGACGGCGAGGTCGGCGGGCGCGCCCACCTCCACGCGCCCGCCGGGCAGCCCCGCGACGGCGGCGCCGCCGGCGGTCGCCAGCCGGAGGACCGTGTCGGCGTCCATCGCGGCGGCGTCGTCGGCCGCCAGCTTCCCGACCATCGCGGCGTCGCGCATCTCGTCGAACATGTCCAGGTCGTTGTTCGAGGCGGCGCCGTCGGTGCCCAGGCCGACCGGGACGCCGGCGTCGAGCATCGCCTGCACCGGCGCCATCCCGGAGGCGAGCTTCATGTTCGACGCCGGGCAGTGGACGACGCCGGTGCCCCGGTCGGCCAGCAGTTCGACCTCCGTCTCGTCGACGTGGACGCCGTGGGCGAGGAAGTCCGCCGGCGTGCACAGCCCCAGGTCGTCGGCGTGGGCCAGCGGGCGCCGGCCGTGCTCGGCGACGAGGGGGTCGACCTCGTCGGTCGTCTCGTTGGCGTGGTAGTGGACCGGGACGCCCCGTTCGCGGGCCCCCGCGACGAGGTCCCGGAGAGCCGCGTCGCCGACCGTCGTCAGCGAGTGGGGCGCCACCGTCGTCCGGACGCGCCCGTCGGCGTGGCCGTCGAACCGGTCGGCCACCCGCAGGCTCTCCTCGACGTCGGCGGTCGCCGCCGCCTCGTCGCGCCCGGCGGTCACCACGCCGTGGCCGACCCGCGCCCGGAGCCCGGCGTCGGCGACGGCCTCGGCCACCGCCGCCACGTGGAAGTACATGTCCACGAACGCCGTGGTGCCCGACCGGATCATCTCGAGCAGCGCGAGCCGCGTGCCGGCGGCGACGTCCTCGCGGGTCAGTTCGGCCTCCACGGGCCAGACGTGGTCGCGCAGCCACCGGTCGAGCGGCTCGTCGTCGGCGTAGCCCCGCAGCAGCGTCATCGCGGCGTGGGTGTGGGCGTTGACGAGCCCGGGCAGCACGAGACAGCCTCCGGCGTCCAGCGTCTCGTCGGCGCCGCCGACCTCCTCGGCGACCTCGCTGACGGTCCCCGCGTCGCCGTCGACGAGCACGTCGGCCCGCTCGACGGCGTGGTCCGGTCGGAGCACCCGCCCCCCGCGGATGGCGATGTCGGTCATCACCGGACCGTGGGGGACCGCCGGCGTGAAGGTTGGGGTCGGGACGGGCGAGGGCCTGCTGGGCCGCAGGGTACGGACTGGACCGTCGGGATCCGTGCCGGCTCCCGAACGGTGATGGCGGTCCGGAGCAGCGCAGTCACGACACCGGCGCCGTTCGGACCACCCAGTCGCAGTCACGAGCCACGTGCGCGAACGGCGTCCTCGCGAGCGACGGGAGGCGCGACTGCAAGGAGCGCCTCCAGACGGGCGAACGGCGACCGCACCGAGTCCAGCGCCTCGGGACGTTCCGTGCGGACCCTGAATGCAAACACGGACTGCGGCCGGCGGAGTGGCCGTCGAGGCGTCGATCCCGGGAGTCTCCCACGTCCCGACGAGACACGCGGAGCGGACGGACGACCCCCGGATCCTCACAGCACGTGCGTGGTGTCGTAGGAGCCGAGCCGCCGCACCCACCCGTCGCTGGCGATGTCCTCGACCGCCGCCAGCGCCGCCTGGGTCCGGTCCTCGTAGAGGCCGGCGGCGATGTCGACGTGGAACACGTAGTCGCCGAGCCGCTCGCCGCTGGGGCGGGACTCCACGCGGGTGAGGTTGATGTCCCGGTCGGCGAACGGCTCCAGCAGCTCCAGCAGCAGGCCGGGGTAGTTCGCGTTCGGGTAGACCACCAGCGAGGTCTTGCCGCCGGCGTCCTCGCGCTCGGCGACCGGCGCGACCACGACGAACCGCGTGGCGTTGGAGGTGCGGTCCTGGACGTCCTCGGCCAGGACGGTCAGGTCGTCGTCCGCATTGGCGGGGTGGGCGATGGCGGCGACCGCGGGGTCCTCGCGGGCCCGCTCGACGCCCCGGGCGGTCGAGGCGACCGCCTCGAGGTCGGCGTCGGGGTACTCGGCGGCGAGGTAGTCCCGGCACTGGGCCAGCGCCTGGGCGTGACTGGCGACGAGGTCGAAGGCCTCCCCGCGGGCCAGCAGCGCGTGGCGGATGGGCGTGACGACCTCCCGGACGACGGCCACCTCGTACTCCGCCAGCGCGTCGAGCGACTCCGTCACCGACCCCTCGATGCTGTTCTCGATGGGGATGACCCCCCGCCCGGCGTCGCCCTCCGCGACCCCCTCGACGATGCCGGTGACCGACTCGGTGAACGCCACCTCGTCGGCGACCTCCCCCGCCGCCCGGTGGGAGTAGGTGCCCGCCGGGCCGAGCGTCAGCGCTTCCATGGGTCCGGCGTACTCCGCCGGCGGGGAAAAGGCCGTCGGGTGCCGGGCGGTGCTCTCCAAACCGGCACGACCACCGGTCGGCGCGTCGACACGCCCCGCCCCTGGGTCACTCCCCCGGCGCGACCCGCCAGGTGGTGGCGTTGGCGTAGCCCCAGCGCTCGACCTCGGGGCCGTCGCCGGACTCGCAGAGGTCGCCCAACAGCGAGCCGATCTCCGAGGCCGACAGATCCAGGTCCTCGGCGATGAACTTGCTCTTGCAGTAGAACTCCCCGTCGCTCGCGCGCCGGCGGAGGTACCGGACGAGTGCGGCCCGGCCGTCGCCGCGGGTCGCGGACTCGACCGACACGTCAGTCACCTCCCACCGGCGCGGCCGCCGGCGTCTCCTCGGCGTCGCGGGCGGGGCGGGCGTCCGCCGCGTCGTCGGTGGTCCCAGCGTCGGCGGCGTGGCGGTGGCCGACGACCACCGCGAGGGCGTTGCCGGCCACCAGGGCGACCAGCGCGGTCGATCCGAGGCTGCCGAACCCGTAGCGGAGGTGGACGGCGACGTAGACTGCCGGGAAGGCCACCGCGGTCCAGAACGCCAGACGGGCGACCAGTCCGAGGGCCAGGTCCCGGCCGGCGGCCAGGACGGAGACCGGGGAGGGCGTCGTCGCGCTCATACCCCACCCGACGGCGGGAGACGCCCTTAAAGCGGCGTAACCTCAAAGGGTCGTTTGAGTCTGGCCGGACGCGTCACGCTCAAGCCGCCGCGGGCCCTTCGTCCCGACGACCTGATGCAGCCCGCCGCCGTCCGCGACCGCGCCGACGACCTGCCCGGCGAGCCCGGCGTCTACCTGTTCGAGGACGACGACGCCGTGCTGTACGTCGGCAAGGCCGTCGACGTGCGCGACCGGGTGCGCTCGTACGCCGACCCGCGCGGCGAGCGCATCCGCCGGATGGTCGACCGGGCGACCGCCGTCGACGTCTCCGTCACCGAGACCGAGACCCAGGCGCTGCTGCTGGAGGCCAACCTCATCAAGCGCCACCAGCCCCGGTACAACGTCCGGCTGAAGGACGACAAGTCCTACCCGCTCGTCCAGCTCACCGACCACGACTACCCCCGCATCGAGGTGACGCGGGACCCCGGCGACGGCGCCACCGTGTTCGGGCCGTTCACCGACGTCGGGCGGCTGGAGACCGTCGTCAAGGCGCTCCGGGAGACCTACGGCGTCCGGGGCTGCTCGGACCACAAGTTCGCCGGGCGGGACCGGCCCTGCCTGGACATCGAGGTCGGGCTCTGTACCGCGCCCTGTACGGGCGAGATATCCCGCGAGGACTACGTGGCCGACGCGGACGCCGTGCGCCGGTTCTTCGAGGGCG
>CAYWNQ010000046.1:0-12007 GCA_964459695.1 uncultured Halobacteriales archaeon
GGGAGAGCTTCGCTCTCCCGAGCAGACGGCAGCTGCGCTGCCGTCGACAGCCGGGCTTTCCTGGCGGTACTATCGACCACCACCACGAGCTGATCCGAACAGCGCCATTCCGAGGGGCAACACGCTTTTGTCGGTGATGGCAGTCCCTCGGGTATGGCCGAGCCGCGGGACCTGGCCGACCTCGACGTCGCCGTCGCCCACTGGCACGTCAACGCGTGGGGGGGCGCGGAGTACCTGGTCACCCGGCTGGCCGAGGCCCTGGAGGTCGACACGGTGTACACCCTCGGGTCGCCGACGCCCGACGACCCGAATCCCTACGGTGACGTCGCGTTCGAGGACGTGCTGGGCACCCTGTCGCCGGCGCCGCTGCGCCGCCTCCAGGCCCGGGTCGGGCGGGCGTTCGAGTACGCCCTCTGGGAGGACGTCGACTGGCGGGACCTGGGCGACCCCGACGTGCTGGTGACCTCGGGTGCGACCACGCGGGCCGTCATCACGCCCGCCGACACGCTGCACGTCAACTACTGCCACTCGCCGCCGCGGTGGTTCTACGACCTGTACCACGACCGCAAGGACTCTCTGACGGGGCTGGTCTTCCGGCCGGTGATTCGCCACCTCCGGAGCCGGGACGTCGCCGTCGATCCCCGGGTCGACCACTACCTCGCGAACAGTCCGATCGTGAAGCGCCGCATCTGGAAGTACTACAAGCGCGACGCCGAGGTGCTGTACCCACCGGTCGACCTCGACTCGTACCGCGACGACGGCGACGAGGGGTTCTACCTCCACCTCGGGCGGCTGGACGCGGAGAAGGGCGTGCCGGCGGTGGTCGAGGCGTTCGACGGCCTCGAGGAGCGCATCGTCTTCGCCGGCGGGCGGGGCGACGTCGGGAGCGGCGTTCTGGACCGTATCGAGGGGTCCGAGAACATGGAGTACCGGGGGTTCGTCGACGACGAGGAGAAGCGTGACCTGCTGGCGACCTGTCGGGCGGTGGTGTTCAACGGGGTCGACGAGGACTTCGGCATCGTGCCGGTCGAGGCGAACGCGAGCGGGAAGGCGGTGCTGGCGCGAAATGAGGGATTCCCCGCCGTGTTCGTGGAGCCGGGGGAGAACGGGCTGTTGCACGACGGGAGTGCCGAAGGGATCACCGCCACCGTCGAGGCGTTCGAGTCGAGCGAGTGGCCGCTCGGCGTCGGGGACCGCCTGGAGCAATTCTCCCTGGGGTCGTTCCAGGGGGACCTCCGTTCGACCCTCCTCGACCGGTACGGCGGACTGACCGTCTCCCGGTAGGCCGTCCGTCCCGGAGGGCGTTCAGACACCCTTTTACGTTCGCCCGGGCGACCTGTCCGCCAATGGACGGCGTGTCGGTCGTGATTCCCAGCATCAAGGACGAGGTGGTGACCCTCGAGAGCGTCCCCGATGGGGTCGACACCCAGGTGGTTCGGGAGGGGACGCTCAACGAGGCCCGGAACCTGGGCGTCAGACGCGCAAAGCACGACAGGATCGTCGTGCTGGACGACGACATCGCCTTCACCGAGCGGTTCTTCCGCGAGCTGGCCCAGCGGATCGAGCGCGGGACGCTCCGTGGGTACCCCGACTGGGACTACGGCCTGGTCGCCGGCCGGGTGATGGCGTTCCACCGGTCGGACTGGGAGCAGGTCGGGGGGTTCGACGAGTTCCTCCGGTCGCACATGGGCGACACGGAGTTCTCGTTGAAGTTCCGCTCCAGCGGGTTCCGGGTCGAGCAGATCGACTCCGAGGAGATAACCCACGAACCCCACGAGCGCTCCGTGACCACGTGGGACCGTGCGTGGCGGACCGTCTATCTCGCAGTGAAGTACCCCCGGGACGCGCCGCGTCTCGTTACCAACACCATCCGATGACCACCCAGCCATGACCCTGCCAAACGTGCTTCTCGTCGTGATGGACAGCGTCCGGGCCCGGAACTGTAGCCTCCAGGGCCACCGCAATGAGACGACCCCGGTCCTCGAATCCGTCGCCGAGGAGGCGACGACCTACACCCAGGCCCGGTCGCCGGGGACCTGGAGCCTGCCCAGCCACACGTCGATGTTCACCGGGTTCCACGTGGAGGAGCACGGCATCCGGCGGGCCAGACACCGGTTCACGGGGACCACCCTCTGGGAGGAGATCCCCCACCGGACCGCGGTCTTCTCGGAGAACATGTGGATCACGGACATGGGCGTGGGGCTGGAGGACGGCTTCGACCAGATCTTCGGCCAACAGAACCTCCTGTTCCAGGAGGGAATCGACCCCGGAAACTTCGCGCTCGCGGAGGGGCAGGGCCAGTACGTTGAGTACCTCAGGCGGTGTCTCGCCCACGACCACCCGGTGAAGTCCATCCTCAACGGGCTGTACATCAAGGCGGCCTGGGACTACCCGTGGCTGCTCCCGGACGGCCACGTGACCGGGACGCCGGCGGACGTGTACACCGACCACTTCACCGAGTGGGTCGACGAGGACGACGAGCCCTGGGCGGCGTGCATCAACTACATGGACGCCCACCTGCCCTACGAACCCGAGGGACGGTTCGACCGGTGGGACGACGGCACCGCCCGACGGATTCAGGGCGATTGCGACGATCAGGTGTGGACGTTCAACAGCGGCGACCGCCCGGTGTGGCAGATGAACGGGCTCGAGGCACTCTACGACGGCTCGATCGCCCAGATCGACCACGAACTCGGGCGGCTCCGGGACGCGCTCCGGGACCGCGGCGAGTGGGAGGACACCCTGCTGATCGTCACCTCGGATCACGGCGAGGGGTTCGGGGAATCCTCGATCGTCAGACCCGGTGCGATCGTCACGGGCCACGGGGCCGGGATCCACGAGGTCCAGCTCCACGTGCCGCTGGTGGTGAAGTTCCCCGGTCAGACCGAGCCGGAGACCCACGACGAGGTGGTCTCCCTGACCGAGATTCCCCGAGTGGTCCGGGCTGCGCTCGACTCCGAGTGGTCCACCGACGAGTTCGTGACCGGCGAGCCGGTGCTGGCGTCCTCGCACGGCCTGGAGGAGCCGATGGAAGAGCGGGCCAGGAGATTCGTCGACGACCTCTGGCTGTACAACGGCGACTACCGGGCGCTGTTCGCCGACCGTGAGGACCGCGTGGAGAAGCAGGTCACCTGGCGAGGCGACCACGAGTCGGTCCTCGACGTCTACGACGCCCAGACGGCCCGGGTCCGGCCGGACGCGCCGGCGGACCGGGTGGCAGAGACCTTCGACGACCTCCGGGACGCGGGCGTCAGGGAGTCGGTCGAGGAGATCGACGTCTCCGGGGCCACCGAACAGCGCCTCGAGGACCTCGGGTACATGTAGGCCCACAATCCAAATATTCTTGCGGCGTTCGACCCACGGTCGGGTAGTGACCGACGTCGCCGTCGTCGTCCTGGACACGCTGCGGAAGGACGCCTTCGACGAGCACTTCGACTGGCTCCCCGGCCGGTGGTACGACCGGGCGTACTCCACGAGCCACCGGACGGTTCCGGCGCACGCGTCGCTGTTCACGGGCCGGTACCCCGGCGAGGTGGGCGTCGGCGGGTCCGTCGAACGCCTCGTCCACGACGGCCCGGTGCTCGCCGAGCGGCTCGCCCAGGCCGGCTACACCACGCGGGCGTTCAGCGCGAATCCCTACGTGTCGGGGCAGTTCGACTACGACCGCGGGTTCCAGCAGTTCGACGGCAGCTGGCGGCTCCAGGCGTTCGACCCGGCGATCTTCGACTGGGGCGTGTTCATCTCGAACACCCAGGGACAGGGTCCCTCGCGGTATCTCCGCGCGGCGTGGCGCTGCCTGGCCTCCGACGCCAACACGATACGGTCGCTGAAACACGGGGCCCGGTTGAAGCTGTACGACAGCGGGGTCGGTCCGTGGTCGGTTGACGACGGGGCGAGCGAGGCGATCCGGACCGTCCGGAACACGTCGTTCGGGTCCGAGGAGTTCCTGTTCGTGAACCTGATGGAGGCCCACGCTCCCTACAACCCCCCGGGGGCGTACCGGACCACCGAGTACCCGCAGTTCGACGGCGTCAGGGCCACGGTGACGGGCGGGCCAGACATCGACGTCGAACGACTCCGCCGGAGCTACGAGGATAGCGTCCGCTACCTCTCGGACACGTACCGGACGTTGTTCGAAGAGCTCCGCGAGTCGTTCGACTACGTCGTCACCCTCTCGGACCACGGCGAGGCGTTCGGCGAGCACGGCGTGTGGAACCACTGCTACGGGGTCTCTCCGGAGCTCACCCACGTCCCCCTGGTCGTGACGGGAGACGGCGACGACACCACCCACGACGACGCGGTGGTGAGCATCCTGGACGTCCACCGGACCGTCCTCGAGCTGGCGGGCGTGCCGGGTGACTCGCGGGGACGGAATCTCCTGTCGGGGCCGGATTCGGGGACCTTCCTCACCGAGTGCCATGGGCTAACCCCCCGCCAGTTCGACCGCCTGGCGTCCGAGGACGTGGACCACGGCCAGCTGGAAACGTTCGCCGCCCCGGTGTACGGGATCGCGGCACCGGCGGACTACTACGGGTTCGAGACCCGCGACGGGTTCGTCGAGTCCGGGTCGGCGTCGATTCCCGATCCCCGGCAGCGACTCGGAGACCTCAAGGCCGACGTGGAGCCACCCGGGGAAGGCGACGACGGACAGGTCTCGGAGTCCGTGCTCAACCAGCTGGACCAGCTCGGCTACACCTGACCGGGTCGCAGCGGTCGGCGGGCGCCCGACACGTCCCATAAGTGACTTAGTACGGCCCGCGTCGTAGGTAAGGTATGGTCCTGGTCGTGTTGGCACTGGACGCCGCCGACGTCGCACTGGCGGAGGCGTTCGGCTGTGACAACATCCTCCTGGACAGCCACGTCGAGATGACGTCGGTCGCCCACCGGTTGGACCACCCGCATACGGGTGAGGCGTGGCCGTCCATCGCGACGGGGCTCCACCCCACCGAGCACGGCGTCACCGGCCACGGTAGTTGGGACAACCCGGTGCTGACTGCCCTCTCCCGCGTGGCCCACACGCTCGGAATCAGCGGCGACATCCGCGACTCGGTCGGCGACGTCATCAAGGACAGGACCGACCAGGAGTGGCACCTCGACACGGTCGACCGACCGACGTTTCTAGACGGCGAGTACCGGGCCGTCCACAACTGGCCAGGGGTCTACCGAAACGAAGCACTCCACTACATCTGGGGCCTCTTCGAGCAGGTCAAGCAGGGCGACATGTCCGAGCAGACCCTGGTCAGAGAGACCTACACCGAGGCCGCGAGCAAGTTCGGCTGGTTCCACGAGGCGATCA
The DNA here is from genome assembly GCA_964459695.1 of uncultured Halobacteriales archaeon. GTDB lineage: Archaea > Halobacteriota > Halobacteria > Halobacteriales > Haloarculaceae > CAYWNQ01. The sequence continues at coordinate 5,297 of CAYWNQ010000046.1, forward strand.
CGCACGAGATAGAACTGGCAGCGAGCCACGTCCACGTGCTCGACGTGCTGGGACACGTCTACTCGGACGACGAGGAGGCATACCGAACAGTCTATCGGGACGTGGACGACCGCATCGGGTCGCTCCGGGACGCCCTCGGAGAGGACGACGATCTCCTCGTCCTGAGCGACCACGGTATGGAGGTCACGTGGCTCGACGACGAGGACCCGGGCACCCACTCCTGGCGTGCCATCGCCAGCACGACGGTAGATGAGCCCCCGGAGCACGCCCTCGACGTCAGGGAGTGGGTCGAGGCGCACGTTCCCACCATCGACCCGGAGCGAACCGAGGCCGACCTCCCGGAGGACCAGCTCAGGGAGCTCGGGTACATCCAATGAGCCGGGCCTGGCAGCAACGCCGGTATCTCCGGTAATCCATGAGCATCGGCGACACCGACTTCGGCGTCCAGGTCGGCATCGGCGTCGTCGGTCGCATCGTCACGCTCGGCGTCGCCTTCCTCGGCTCGATCCTGCTGGCCCGCGTCCTCGGTCCCACCGGCTACGGCTCGTTCTACCTCCTGATGGCGCTGGTGTCGTTCCTCGACAACCCCGTGACCGGGTGGGCGACCGCGTGCCGCAAGCGGCTCACCGAGGCCGACTTCCCGGCGGGCCAGGCCGTCGGTTCGACGCTGCTCGGCATCGCCGTCGCCGCCATGGCGGTCACCGTCGCGTCGTTCGCGCTGGCGCCCGTCATCGCCGACTTCACCGGCGAGCCCGACGGCTGGCTGCTGCTCTCGGTGCTGTTCGTCGGGATGGCGACCTACCTCACGACCCTGGAGGTGCTCAAGGGCACGGCGAAGTTCGGCGCCGGCGACTGGATGATGGCCGCCCGGGACCTGATACGGGTGCTCGCCCAGGTGGGCCTGGTGCTCGCGGGCTGGCGCGTCGCCGGGATGGTGGCCGGGATGGTGGTCGCCAACCTGCTGCTGGCCCCCGTGGTGCTGTACCTCCTGGGCATCCGGCCCGAGACACCCACCAGGCGCCGGCTCGGGCAGGTGTGGACCTTCGCCCGGTCGTCGATCCCCGGGGGCGTCGTCGGGACCGCCCAGCGGTGGATGGACGTCATGCTGCTGGGCGCGTTCGTCGGCCCCGCCGTCGTCGGCAACTACGAGGTGGCGATGCGCGTCACCTTCCCGGCGATGTTCGTCGCCGGCGTGGCGTCCAACGGGCTGATGGGCCGCGTCAGCAACCGCCGGAGCCGCGGCGAGGGCGTCGCGCTGGACGTCCGGAACAACCTCGCGTACGCCAGCGTCATCGCCGCGCCGCTGTTCTTCGGCGCCGCCGTGCTGGGCGGACCCGTGGTCGTGACGGTCTTCAGCAGCCAGTACGCCGACGCCGGCGCCTTCGTGGCCGGGCTGGCGCTGTTCCACCTGTTCCGCTCCCAGAAGGCCATCCTGGTCGCCACCATCAACGGCTTCGACCGGCCCGATGCGAACCTCCGCATCTCGACGGTCGTCTTCGCGCTGAACCTCCTGCTCGGCGTCGCGCTGCTGTTCGAGATCGGTCCCATCGGCGTCGTGGTCGCCACGGTCCTCAGCGAGGTGGTGGGCTACGCCTGGCGCGCCCGGGTGGTCGCGTCGCTGGCCCCCTCGGTCGCGCTGGTTCCCAGACCCCTGGCCGAGCAGCTCGGCAGCGCCGCGCTGATGGCCGGGGTCGTGCTGGCCGGGCGACTGCTGCTGCCCCTCGGCCGGTGGGAGAACGTCGCCCTGCTGCTGGGCGTCGGCGGCGTGACGTACTTCGCCACGCTCGTGGCCGTCAGCGAGCAGTTCCGCGGGACGGTCCGGGCGGTGGCCGGCGACGCCGGGCTGCTCTGAACCGCCCGGCGGCGCTCACCCGACGCTCTCGGCGCTCTCGTGGGCCCACACTAGCTCGAAGTACCGCTGCAGGCCGAACACGAACGAGCCGTTCTCGGTGATGGCGGCCTGGCGCATGTGGTTTGGGACGTCCTCCTCCTCGACGAGGAAGATGGCCTCGCCCGTGGCGTAGTCGGCCGCGGGGTCCGAGAGCGTCCCGCGCCACGGCAGCGGGCCGGTCGCGAACCGGTAGTCGAGGGCGAACTCCCGGTCGATGCGGTCGACGATGCGGCGCTGCTCGCGGCGGTTCTCGTCGGTCAGCTGGTCGGGGTGGAGGAACAGCGCGGCGACGTCGACGCCCCGGTCGACGGCGTCCTCGAGGGCGGGAGCGACGCTGTCCAGGTAGCCGAACGACTTCGTGAGCACCCGGACCTGCTCCGTGGCCTCGTGGTAGAGCCGCCGGGTCTCGCTCTCGCTGGGCTCGCCGACGTCGACGACGTGGAACAGCTCCTCGGCGGGCGTGATGTCCTCGCCGGCGGCCTCGAACCGGGGCTCGTACTCCGCGAGGAACTCCTCGCGTGTTTCCTCGAGCTCCTGGCGGAACGACTCGAACTCCTGGCGGCGGTTCTCGGTCGCCCGGTCGAGGATGTCGGCGGGCGAGCGGGGCTGGTACTCCTTGGGACGGCCCGGGTAGACCTTCACGTAGCCCCGGTCGGCCAGCTCGTCGAGGACGCCGTAGATGCGGGCCTTCGGGATGTCGGTCGCCTCGGCGAGGTTCGGCGCGGTGGTCCGGCCCAGCGTGAGCAGTTCGGAGAGCGCCAGGGCCTCGTACTCGGTGAGGTCGAGGGCGTCGAACAGCCCCGGGGGGTCGGTCATTGCCGGCGGGATGGTCGGGCGGCTTGTAAACGCCCCGGTGCTAGCGGTGGATCCTTGTCGGCCGGGTGCCAGGAACGGTGTGGCTGCTCCGGCGTATCCGTGCCTGGCTCGAGTCGACGTGGGACCGAGGGACGATACCGCGGGAACGTTCTTGCTCGACGACAGCATCCGGGCACGAACTGCCGACCGCAACGGCAACACCCACGCCGGAGGTGACCGATCGTACCGCCGGAAAGCCCCGGTCGCCACGTCCACCCGGAACCTTTTTGGTGAATGCATGGTTACTCACGAACCGAGTAACCGATGACGGACGCTGACCACCTCGACGAGGTCGACGACGGCTGTGGCTGCGCCGAGATCTGGGAGCACCTCAGCCAGGCCCGCGAGGAGTAGCCGCCGCCCGTTTCCGACCCTTTTTGTGGGCGGCCGGCACATCGGCGGGTGATGGACGCCGACGACGTCTGCGTGCTGCTCCCGACGCTCGACGAGGCCGAGACCGTCGGTGACGTCGTGACGGGCTTCCGGGAGGCCGGCTACGAGAACGTCCTCGTCATCGACGGCCACTCCACCGACGGGACACGCGAGATCGCCGAGGAGCACGGCGCCCGGGTGGTAGAGCAGAGCGGCCACGGCAAGGGCCAGGCGGTGCGGGAGGGCATCGACCTCGTCGACGCCCCCGTCGTGCTGATGGCCGACGCCGACGGGACCTACCTGCCGTCGGACGCCGACGCGATGCTCGAGCCCATCTTCGCCGGCCGCGCCGAGCACGTCGTCGGCGACCGGTTCGCCGACCTCGGCGACGGCGCGATGCCCCGGCTGAACCGGGTCGGCAACCGGCTCATCAACCGCGCGTTCGTCTCCATCCACGGCCGGGACATGGCGGACGTCCTCTCGGGCTACCGGGCGTTCACCACCGAGTCCGTCGAGCGGTTCGACCTCTCGGCGACGGGGTTCGGCATCGAGACCGAGCTGGCCGTCGAGTGCGTCCGCCAGGGCACGCCCACCGAGGTCGTGCCGGTCACCTACCGGTCCCGACCGGACGATTCGGACACCAACCTCGACCCGATCCGGGACGGCGGGCGCATCCTCATGACGCTGTTCCGGCTCGCCAAGACCAACAACCCGCTGTTCTACTTCGGCAGCGTCGGCGTGCTGTCGATGCTGGCCGGGTTCGTCGTGGCCGCGTTCGTCGGCTACGAGTGGTTCGCGAAGGGCATCGGCCACGAGGGCCTCGCCGTGGTCGCGGCGGCGGGCATCCTGCTGGGCGTCCAGCTGATGATGTTCGGCGTGCTCAGCGACGTCATCGTCGCCGTCAACCGCGAGCAGACCCGGCGGCTCGAGGAGCTCAGCGACCGGCTGGACGACCGGGAGTGAGCCGGCCTCAGTGCTGGTGGCCGGTCAGCTCGCCGTAGCTGGCGCCGAAGCGCTCCTCGAAGAGGTCCATCGTGAGCGCCTCGACCGACTCGAGTCCGGGGTCGGTCTCGCCCTCGCCGTGGTGGACGGTGGCGTGGATGCGCTGGGCACAGCCGAACATCGCGAGGTCGCCGACGACGCGGGCCGCTGACTCGTCGCCCTCCGCGAGCAGCTCCAGGAGCTCGGTCGGGAGGGTCACCTCGTCCGCGCCGTCCGGGCCGTCGATCGTCAGGGTCACGCTGTCTGCCATGGCCGAGGAGAGCCACGGTCGGCCCTTACCTCTGTCGGGTCGAGTCCCGGCTCGGCCGAGCGGTGTCGGGCGGACCGTCCGGGGGTCGGACGGCGCCTCAGTCGTCGGCCGCCGCCGTCTCGCCCGCCCGGGCGTCGGTCGCGCGCTCGAGCTCCTCGAGGTACTCGTCGGCGTCGATGGCGGCCTTGCAGCCCATCCCGCCGGCGGTGACCGCCTGCTGGTAGTAGTAGTCCACCACGTCGCCGGCGCCGAAGATGCCCTCGACGTCGGTCCGGGTCTGGCCGGCGCCGTGGCCGTCCCGGGTCCGGACGTAGCCCGCGTCGTCCATCTCGACGCCGGTGCCCTCGAGGTAGCCGGTGTTGGGCGTGTGGCCGATGGCGAGGAACACCGCGCCCACGTCGAAGTCGAACGTCTCGGTGTCGGAGTCCTCGAGGTTGTCCTTGGGGTAGCCCGCCTCGTTGCTGGCCAGCGTCACGTGGTCGACGCCGCCCTCGGGCGTGCCGTGGATCTCCAGGAGCTCGGTGTTGCGCATGAGCTCGATGTCGCCGGCCTCGACCTGCTCGGCGACGCGATCGACCCAGTAGTCCTCCGCCCGGAACTCCTCGCGGCGGTGGGCGACGTAGACCGTGTCCGCGAACTTCGTCAGGAAGTGTGCCTCCTCCATCGCGGCGTCGCCGCCGCCGACGACCAGCATGTCCTCGCCGCGGAAGAACGCGCCGTCGCAGGTCGCACACGTCGAGACGCCGTAGCCCATCAGCTCGTCCTCGCCGGGCACGCCCAGGGTGCGGGCCGACGCGCCCGAGGCCGCGATGAACGCGTCGCAGGTGTAGACGTCGCCGTTCGTGAGCTCGACGCGGAACGGGCGGTCGGTGTCGTCGACGTCGGCGACGACGCCGTGCTCGACCTCGGCGCCGAACTGCTCGGCCTGCTCCTTCATGTCCTCGACCAGGTCCGGCCCGGAGATGCCGTCGGGGAAACCGGGGTAGTTCGCCACGTCGGTCGTCAGCGTCAGCTGGCCGCCCGGCTCGGTGCCCTCGAACACCAGCGGGTCGTTGTTCGAGCGGCCGGCGTAGATGGCCGCCGTCAGGCCCGCGATGCCCGTTCCGGCCACGATGAGCCGCCGGTGCTCGGCGTCGTCGGTCATGGTCGATGTAGCCGTCGGTGGGGTATGTAGCTTGTGCCGGGTCTGGCGGTGCTGGTCGGTGTAGGTTGCTTCCTCGACCGGCGGACGTCTCACGGTTCGACGGTACCGTCAGGAAAGCCCCGGGGCTTTACGCCCGCCGACCGCGACGGTGACCCCATGGCCGCCGACCTCGTGGAGAAGACCGACCGGTACGAGCGACTGCTCGCCGACGCGCTCGCGGCCGCCGAGCCCGTCCCGCCGGCGGGGACGCCGCTGGGCGAGACCGCCGCCGAGTACCGCGAGCTCGCCGAGAGTTACCTCGAGGACGGCCGGCACTTCCGCGCGGAGGACGACCCGGTCAACGCGCTGGCGGCCTTCGCCTACGGGCACGCCTGGCTCGACGCCGGGGCACGCATCGGCCTGTTCGACGTGCCCCGGGAGGGCGACCTGTTCACGGTGTGAGCCTGTCCGTACGCCCCGAGGCGCTGGACCGCGTGCGACCAGGCACGGAGACACCACCGAGGAGGTCGTCCTCCGACGCCAGGCTCCGCGCCGGTGCGACCCTGGCGCGGCGCCGGGGAGTAACCTTTATCTAGGGGATTGGCGCCCCCGCGGGGCGGTCCCGACGCGAGGTACCGGCGGATATCCCCGATATCGCCCGTGAGCGTGCGTTATTCGCTAGCACGTCACCGAAACCTTTAAGTATTTTTCGGACTAACTGGCAGTTAGGAAGTCGCTCCCGGGTTTCTTCGGTTCGCCGCCCCCGGAAGCCCTCCGCATCCCATCCCAAGATGAGCGATATAACGACACGAACCTACACGAGCGAGCAGGAGACCGCCGACGAGGAGACCAGCGAGCGGGTCTGCCCGGAGTGTGGCGGCCGGCTCGCGACCGACACGGAACGCGGCGAGACCGTCTGTGCCGACTGCGGCCTCGTCGTCGAGGAGGACGAGATCGACCGCGGGCCCGAGTGGCGGGCGTTCGACGCCGCCGAGAAGGACGAGAAGTCCCGCGTCGGCGCCCCGACGACCAACATGATGCACGACAAGGGGCTGTCGACCAACATCGGCTGGCAGGACAAGGACGCCTACGGTAACGCCCTGTCGTCGAGCCAGCGCGAGAAGATGCAGCGACTGCGCACCTGGAACGAGCGGTTCCGCACGCGGGACTCCAAGGAGCGCAACCTCAAGCAGGCGCTGGGCGAGATCGACCGGATGG
>CAYWNQ010000047.1:0-11954 GCA_964459695.1 uncultured Halobacteriales archaeon
CGGGCTCGACCGCCGCAACAGCATCCGCCCCTCTTGCTTGACCCTAGGATACCGCCGGAAAGCCCCGAGGCGCTGGACTCGGGCGGCACGTCGCGCGCTTCGCTCACTTCGTTCGCTCCAGTGCTTACGTCGCCGTCCTTCGTCCGGGTTGCCGGCTCCGCCGGCAACCTGTTCCGTGGCGGCGCAGCCGCCACGCACGCCTCGCCCCTTTCAGTCCCACCCACCGCAGGCCTGCCCTTCCCCGGGTCGCGGCCCGAGCGCCGCTCCCGGCCAGTCGGCCGGCCGATGAGCCGGCACGGGTGGGACTGAAAGGGGCCGCCCGGTCGACGAGCGAGGCGACGCAAGGACCGCAGGGAGCGAAGCGACCGAGGACCGCAGCGAGCCGCAGCCGTCGAGCGGGCGGGGGCTTTCAGGCGGTGTGATCGGTTCAAGCACGAGGAGCGGTCGGCGGGGCGGTTGCGGTTCCAGTGCAAACTGCTAGCGAGCGGGCGGGGGCTTTCAGGCGGTGTGATCGGCGTGAGCACGAGCAGCGGTTTGAGGTGGTAGCTCGGTCCAAACTCGTAGTCGAGCGGGCGGGACCAGCCCGCTACCCAACGCGTCCACCGAAATCGCACGCTCCCGGAACCCTTTTGCGAGGAGTCGCCGATGGCCCGCCCGTGCTCGACGACCTCCTTGGACGCACCGAGCTGAAGGAGCGCATCGCGGACCTGGAGGACGAGCGCGACAGCCTCCAGGCCCAGCTCGACGCCGAGCGCGAGCGCCGCGCCGACGCCGCCAGCGCCCGCCAGGACGCCGAGGAGCGGGTCAACCGGCTGGAGGACCGCATCGCCGACCTCGAGGGGCGGCTGGACGCAGCGGGCGACGACGGCGCCGACCTCTCGTTCAGGCGCCGCGAGGCGCTCCGGGGCGACCGGCTCCGGGCCGTGCTCGACCGGCTCGCCAGCGTCGACGCCGGGGCCGAGGGCGCGGTCACGGCGATGGTCGAGGACGGCGTCCCCGACGCCGTCGCCGACCTGCTGGGCGACCGGGCCGCGCTGGTCGGGCGGGCGGCGCCGTGCCTCGTCGTCGCCGACGACGCCGGGCTGGTGGCGGCGACGCTGGAGCCGCCGGTGGCACCCGACCCGTTCGTGACCTGGAGCGACGGGTTCGACCTCGAGCGGTCGTGGTTCCTCCCGACCGGCGGCCACGCGGTGGCGCTGGTCCGGTCGGACCTGTTCGCGCTGGGCCGGTACCGGGGGGCCGAGCGAGTCGGGGTCGAGGGGTTCGAGAGCGACGTCAAGGGCGACCACTCGAAGGGCGGGTTCTCCCAGGGCCGGTTCGAGCGCCGCCGGGACGCCCAGATCGACGAGCACCTCGCGGACTGTCGCGACCGGCTGGCCGACGTCGGGGACCCGCTGTACGTCGTGGGCGACCGCGGCGCCGTCGAGGAGCTGGCCGACCTCGCCGCGGCCACCGCCGCCGTCGACGCCACCGGCGACCCCGAGGCCGCGCTGGACGACGCCGTCCGCTCGCTGTGGACCACGCGCTGCTCCGGGATTTAAGCCGCCTCGGCCCGGCCGTCGACCATGGAGCTCGACCGCATCGCCCTGCTGGCCCACGGGGGGTTCCCCGACCGGGCCAAGACCGCCGTGGGCGTGCTCCGGTACGCCGACGCCGACGTCGTCGCCGTCCTGGACCGCGACCGCGCCGGCGACCGGGTGGCCGACCACCTCCCCGACGTTCAGGACGCGCCCGTCGTCGCCGGCGTGGCGGCGGCCCCGCCGTTCGACGCGCTCGTGGTCGGCGTCGCGCCCATCGGCGGCGGGTTCGAGCCCTCGTGGCGCCCCGACGTCCGGGCCGCCCTCGAGCGCGGTGCGGACGTGGTCGCCGGCCTCCACTACCTGCTTGGCGAGGACGACGAGTTCGCGTCGCTGGCCGCCGAGCACGGCGCGGCGATCCACGACGTCCGGGAGCCACCCGAGGACCTCTCGGTCGCCGACGGCGTCGCCCGGGAGCTCGACGCCACGGTGGTGCTCACCGTGGGCACCGACTGCTCGACGGGCAAGATGACGACCACGATGGAGCTGGCCCGCAGCGCCCGCGAACGCGGCGTCGACGCCGCCGTCGTCCCGACCGGCCAGACCGGCATCATCGTCGAGGGCTGGGGCATCGCCGTCGACCGGACCGTCGCCGACTACGCCGCCGGCGCCGTCGAGCGCATGGTCCGGTCGGTCGCCGACCACGACTACGTGTTCGTGGAGGGCCAGGGCGCGCTGGGCCACCCGGCCTACTCGGGGGTGACCTGCGCCATCCTGCACGGGGCGATGCCCGACGCGCTCGTGGTGACCCACGAGGCCGGCCGGGACGCCATCAACGGCTACGGGTCGGTCCCAATCGAGCCGGTCGACCGGGTCGCCGCCCGGTACGAGTCGGTCGCCGAGCCGGTCGCGCCGACCGAGGTCGTGGCGGGGGCGCTCGACACCCGGGGCCTCGACGGCCCGGCAGCCGCCGACGCCGTCGCGGACTACGCCGACGCGCTGGGCGTCCCGGCCGCCGACCCGGTCCGGGACGGCGCCGACGCCATCCTCGGGGCGGTGGTCGAGGCGTGATCGACGAGGCCACCTTCGAGCGGCTGTCGCTGCCGCTGGAGCGGCCGTTCACCATCGCCCGCGGGACGCAGGACGCCGCCGAGACCGTCGTCGTCCGCCTCTCCGACGGCGACCACGAGGGCGTCGGCGCCGCCGCACCGTCCCGGCGGTACGGCGAGACCGGCGACACCGTCGCGGCGGTGCTGCCCGACCTGCTCGACGTCGTCGAGTCGGTCGCGGACCCACACGCCCTCCAGCGCGTCCACCGCGAGATGGACGACGTGGTCCGGGGCGCGCCCGCGGCGAAGGCCGCCGTCGACGTCGCGCTGTCCGACCTCGCCGCCCGCCGGCTGGACGTCCCGGTCTACCGGCTGCTCGGACTGGACGGCTCCGTGGCGCTCGAGACGTCGTTCACCGTCGGCATCGACGACCCCGAGACCGTGGCCGACCGGGCCGAGGCGGCGGTCGACGCGGGCCACGACGTCCTGAAGGTGAAGCTCGGCACCGACCGCGACCGGGCCGTCGTCGAGGCGGTCCGGGCGGCCGCGCCCGACGCACGCATCCGGGTCGACGCCAACGAGGCCTGGGACGTGCCCGAGGCCGTCGCGCTGGTCGAGCACTGCGCCGCCCACGACGTCGAGTTCGTCGAGCAGCCCGTACCCGCCGACGACCACGAGGGCTTCCGGCGCGTCCGCGACCGCGCGGCGCTGCCGCTGGCCGCCGACGAGTCCTGCGTCACCGCGGCCGACGTGCCGGCGGCCGCCGAGGTGGCCGACGTCGCCACGGTGAAGCTGGCCAAGTGCGGCGGCCTCTGGCCGGCGCTGCGGGCGGTCCACGCCGCCCGCGCCCACGGGATGGAGGTGATGGTCGGCTGCATGGTCGCCTCCGACGCCGCCATCGCCGCGGCCTGCCACCTGACGCCGCTGGCAGACTACGCCGACCTCGACGGGTCGCTGCTGCTCGCCGAGGACCCCTTCGACGGCGTGGCGATGCCCGGCGGCGTCGTCGACCTCGGTGCCGTCGACCGGGGGACGGGTGCCCGGCGGCACTGACCGGACCGCTCCGGTGGCCTCCATAGCCGACCCCGGGCATACGTATCAGTTTGTAGGAACGTTTTAGCCGCGGCGGTCCGTCCCGTCACCCGGGGATGCACCCGGAAGTCCGGCTCCACGTCAGGTCGTTGTCGCCCACCGCGGCCGGCGGTCGGGTACGCGAGGTCGTCGCCCGGCTTGCGGCCCTGGACGAGGCGGGTACCGTCGCGGACTACGAGGTCACCGTCACCGGCCGGGAGCTGCCGCCGGCGCCACGTCACCCGACTGGGACCGGCGCGACGCTCCGCCGGCGGCTCGAGCGGTTCCGGTCGTGGGCGAGCGAGCGCGACGCGGAACTCGTCGGCGTCCGCGAGCGGTCGACGCCCAGGGGCCCGGCGGTCGTGCTGCCCGCCCTCCAGCTGGCGGCCTATCGCGGCGACGAACTCCGGACGGTCGCGCCGGTCGACCACGGCGACGCCACACGGACCGTCGTCGACGCGCTGGACGCGCTGTCGGACGGGCGGACGCCTCCGGCGGTCGCCGACTGATATAGCCGGCGGCAGCTTTATGCACCGCAGGCGTGCCAGTCGGTCCCACGGATGCGCTACCACCGCCAGGAGCCGCTCCGGCACGTCGGCGACGTCCCGGCCATGGGCGCCGACCGGTACGGCGAGAAGCTGGCGCTGACCTACCGGGGCGACGAGCAGAGCTACGCCGACCTGCTGGCGCGGTCGAACCGCGTCGCCGGCGCGCTCGTCGCCCACGGCGTCGAGCCCGGCGACCGCGTGGCGATGCTGATCGAGAACTCGCTGCAGTTCCCCGAGACCCTGTTCGGCGCGATGCGGGCCGGCGCGGTCCCTGTGCCGCTGAACCACCGGATGGACGGAGACACCCTCGCGTACGTCCTCCGGGACGCCGACGCCACCGCGCTGGTGGTCTCGCCGGCGTTCCCCAGCGTCGGCGAGACGCTCCACGGGACGGGCGTCCCGGACGTGACGCTCTCGCCCGGCGGCGAGGGGATGGTGGACTACGACGCGGCGGTCGCCGACGCCGACCCGTCGTTCGACCGCGTCGCGCGCGACTTCGGGGACGTGGCGCTCCAGCCCTACACCTCGGGCACCACCGGCGACCCGAAGGGCGTGCTGCTCACCCACGAGAACCTGCTGACGACGGTCAACTCCTACACCCGCCGTGGCGGCACCGACCCCGAGGCCGACGTCGCGCTGCTGGTGCTGCCGCTCTTTCACCTCTACGGCCTGTCGACGGTGCTGACCAACACCCTGTACGGCGGCGGGACGGTCGTGCTCCGGACGCTGCCGGTGCCCGGCGAACTGCTCGGCGCCATCACCGACCACGAGGTCCGCCAGTTCGCTGCGATTCCGGCCATCTTCGTGGAGATGGTCGAGGAGTACGAAGAGAACCCCGACGCCTACGACCTCTCGTCCATCGAGCTGGTGGGCAGCGGCGCGGCACCGCTGGCCGACGACACCCGCCGGCGCATCGAGGAGGCGTTCGACAGCCGGCTGGTCGAGGGCTGGGGGATGACCGAGACGACCACCGCCGGCACGACCGCCTCGGCCTACGGCGTCGAGAAGCCCGCGGGCTGCGTCGGCCAGCCGCTCCCGGACCTGGAGCTGCGCGTCGTCGAGCCCGCGGGCGGGGACGTGGTCGTCGACGAGGCGGCCCTCGACCCGACGTCGGTCACCCCCGTGCCGGAGGCCGCGGTCGACGTCACCGGCGAGCTGGCGGTCCGCGGGCCGCAGGTGTTCGCCGGCTACCACGACCTGCCCGACCGGACCGCCGCGGCGTTCGACGACGAGGGCTTCTTCCACACCGGCGACCTGGTGCGCGTCGACGCCGACGGCTTCGTCTGGATGGTCGACCGGAAGGACGACATGCTCGTGGTCGGCGGCGAGAACGTCTACCCCGCCGAGGTCGAGGACGCGCTGTTCGACCACCCCGACGTGTCGGGAGCGGCGGTGGTCGGCGCGCCCCACGAGGTGAAGGGGGAGGCGCCGGTGGCGTTCGTCGTCCCGACGCCGGGCGCCGACCTGGACGCCCGCGAGGTCCGGGAGTTCGCCTTCGAGCGCGTGGCGAGCTACGCCCACCCCCGCGGGGTGTTCGTGGTCGACGAGCTCCCCCGCAGCGGCACCCGGAAGGTCAAGCGCCACGTGCTCGCCGAGCGGGCCCGGGAGCGGCTGGACGGACCGCTGGCTCCGAGCGAGGAGCTGTAGGGCTCGGCGGAGGGAGTGGCGGTACCGGAGGATTCGGGCTGTATTCGCACTGCAACCGCGGACCGCAGACTGCCACAAGTGGCTGAGCCCTGGGGAACCGCCCGGAACGCCCCGGACGGCCACGGTCGCGCGCCGCCCGCGTCCAGCGCCTCGTGGCCGTCGGGCGGCGGTGCGGTCGAGCAGGCATTCGGTTCCCGAGGGCGTTCCGGGAGAACCTGGCGGTCGAGCACGAGACCATCCCCTCGAGCGATCCCTCGCGCGTCACCGATCGAGGACCGGCGATCCCACCTCACCCCTCGCCGTCGAGCACGGCCAGCGCCGCCTCGGGGTCGCCGTCCAACTTCTCCAGCAGCGCCCGGACCGACGCCCGGGCCTCGGCGTCGACGGTCGCCAGCACCATCCCCTCGCCGGGCTGGCCGTACACCACCGCGGCGCCGTCGGGCGCGATCGCCACCGCCGGGAGGGCGGCGAGGTCCTCCTCGCCGTCGACGACCAGCAGCGTCGGGCGGTCGCGCGCGACCGCCGCCGCGAGCTCGACCAGCAGCTCCCGGGTCAGCGTGCCCGCCGGGTTCCCGACCTCGACGCGGACGTCGAACCCCTCGGCGGCGGCGCGGACCTCGGCGTCGGCTTCCTCGCGCTCGGTCATGCCGTCGACGAGCGCGACGTCCGGGCGCCGGTCGGCGCCGAGCAGGTGGTAGGTGACGACGTCGCCGACCGCGATCAGGGGCTCGCCGGCGTCGGCCAGCAGCGCCGTGGCGTCGGTGTAGACCGGCCCCAGGGGCTCCTTCAGCTCCCCGCGCAGGGCGGTCGGCAGCTCGACGAGCACGTCGGCCATCGGCTCAACGGACCTTCAGCGCGTACTGGCCGGGCTCGGTGACGCCCATCTCCTCGGCGATCCGCGAGGTCTCGGGGTGGGCGATGATGACGTAGCCCGCCCAGTCCTCGGTGAGCGACGTCGAGCCACACGAGGGGCACTGCTCGAGGTCGACGGCGTCGACGACGCGGTGGCACTCCCGGCAGACGAGTCGGTCGGCCATCCTCACTCACCCGCCTGGGCCTGGCGTTTCTTGCGCTCCTCGGTGAGCCAGCCGTGCTTGCCCAGGCCGGGCTGCTTGGCCGTGAGACCGATCTTCGAGTCCCGGGGGTTGCGCTCGTCGATGCTCTTGGTGACGATGCGGGCCCGGACGGCGTCGCCGACGGCGAGCACGCGGTTCGAATCCCGGGAGGCCAGCTGCTGGTTCTCCTCGTCGTAGGCGAGGTACTCGTCGCTGATCTGGGAGACGTGCAGCAGCCCGTCGACGGGGCCGATGCCGACGAACGCGCCGAAGTTGACGACCTCGACGACCTCGCCGTCGACGACCTCCTGCATCTGGGGGTCGAAGGTGACGGCGTCGAACTCCACCTCGTAGTAGACGCCGGGGCGGTTGTGCAGCACCGCCCCCTCGCCGATGTCGTGGACCTCGGTGACCGAGACGACGCTGCCGACCTCCTCGTCCATCCGCCCCTCGAGCTTGTCCTGCAGCAGCCGCTTGACGAGCCGCGGCGATACGTCAGCGAGGTGCTCGGGTGGCACCTCGACCGTGTCCGTGAGTCTGACCCGTTTGTACATGCTATGGTCGAGTTGTCGCGAGTTCGTCCTTCCCCCGTAAACTTATTACGGGAACGGTCTCGTCCAGCAGCCGCTCGCGGAGCGGCCCGTCGTTGGTCACCACGACGTCGACGTCCCCGTGGCCCGCCAGTTCCACCACCGCGTCGTCGGCGTTGTCGGCGCCGGTGGCGCGGAGCTCGCAGCGCTCGAGGAGGTCCAGCCCCACCGACGCCGCGGTGGCCGCCTCGCCGGCGCCGTCGGCCAGCGCCTCGAGTTCGGTCGCGACCGACCGCGGCGCGACCGCCTCGAACCCGCCGACCTCGCGCTCGACCGCCTCGAACACCCGGACGTCGCACTCGACGGGCATCATGAGGGCGTTGGTGTCCAGCGCCACGGTCGTCATCGCAGCGCCCCGACGCCGATGAGCCGCCAGCGCGCCCCCACCCGACGGTTGATGGCGATCTTCGCCCCCGACTCGGCGCAGACGGGCCGCTTGAGCGCCACCTCGGCCTCGCCCTCGCGGGCGGAGGTGACCGAGCCGACGGTCGTCGCGGTGCCGACCGTGAGCATCAGCGGCTCGCCGGTGGTGACCTCCTCGACCTCCTCGTCGACGTCGCCGACGACCCGGTCGAGGAGGTCGACGTCCATCGTGAACTCGTCGTGGACCGGCGGCAGCGACCCCGGCGGCCCGGCGACCTGGCCGGCCAGCGCGTCGCCCTTGGTCAGCGAGGGGTCGAGCCCGGTGCCGACGCCGACGAGGCCGCCCGGCCCGACCTCGTCGACGCTGTCGGTGCCGGCCTGGAGCGACCGCACGGTCGTCTCGACCGGCCGGTACTCGGACTGGCCGCCCTCCTCGACCTCCCGGCCGGGCCGGAGCTCGACGTCGTCGTCGACGGCCAGCCGGCCCTGGGTGAGCGACCCGCCGACGACGCCGCCGGTGAGCCGGTCGAACGTGGTCCCCGGGCGGTTGATGTCGAACGACCGGGCGACCTGCATCCGGGCGTCGGCGTCGGGCTCGCGCTCGGGCGTCGGGATCTCCTCCTCGATGGCGCCGATGAGGACGTCCATGTTGACGCCCTGCTGGGCGGAGACGGGGACGATCGGTGCGCCCTCGGCGACGGTGCCCTCGACGAACGCATCGATGTCTCCCTTGTTCTCGAGGGCCCGCTCGCGGTCGACGAGGTCGATCTTGTTCTGGGCGACGACTACGTTCTCGATGCCGATGATGTCCAGCGCCATCAGGTGTTCCTCGGTCTGGGCCCGGGGCACCGGCTCGTCGGCGCTCACCACGAGCACCGCGCCGTCCATGATGGCGGCGCCCGACAGCATGGTGGCCATGAGCGTCTCGTGGCCCGGCGCGTCCACGAACGACACCGTCCGGAGGGGCTCGCTCTCGCTGCCGTCGGGGCACTCCGCGTCGACGGTGTAGCACGCCGGTGGCTCCACGTCTGGACAGGTCCGGAAGGTGGTGTCGGCGTAGCCGAGGCGGATGGAGATGCCGCGCTTGAGCTCCTCGGAGTGCTGGTCGGTCCACTCGCCCGACAGCGCCTGCACCAGGGTGGTCTTCCCGTGGTCGACGTGGCCGACCAGGCCGATGTTCACCTCCGGTTGTCGGTGGGTCGCAGTCATCGAGTAACTGTGCTGACTTGGCTCCCTGCCAGTGATAAACCTGACTGTTCGCGCCCGAGCCGTCTGCTGTCGGCGGGTCCCGCCGGACCTCTCGGGAACCTTACAGAAGTGCGTTCGAGGGAACGCTTTAGCCGGTGGCGCCACGTTGGTCGGCCATGAGCGACTCCTTCGCCGCGGGCGAGGAGGACAGCATCCTCGAGTGCGAGGACTGCCTCTCGCCCGCCGAGGCGTTCTCGGTGGTGGGCAACGAGACGCGGCTGGCCATCCTGGAGGCGCTGTGGGCCGCCGACCGCCCCGTCGCGTTCTCGGACCTCCGCCGGGCGGTCGGCATGCGCGACTCGGCGCAGTTCAACTACCACCTCTCGAAGCTGACCGGCCAGTTCGTGCGCAAGACCGACGACGGCTACGACTTTCGCCACGCCGGTGCGGCCGTCATCCGGGCCGTGCTGTCGGGCACCATCAACGAGGACCCGGAGCTCGAGCCGTTCGAGGTCGCCGGGACCTGCGTCGACTGCGGCCAGGGGCTGGAGGCCCGCTACGAGGACGAGGCGTTCGCCATCGCCTGCGTCGACTGCGACCGCTCGCACGGCCGGTTCGCGTTCCCGCCGGGCGGGCTCGACGGCCGGACCCGCGAGGAGCTGATGGACGCGTTCAACCAGCGGGCCCGCCACCTGTCGTGTCTCTCCTCGGACGGCGTCTGCCCGGAGTGCAACGGCCGGATGACCACCACCGTCTCGCCCACCGAGGCGTTCCTCGGCCTGGACGTCCGGGTCGACTACGAGTGCCAGCGGTGTCGCCACCACTTCGCCGGCTCGGTCGGGCTGGCGGTGCTGGACGACGCCGAGATCGTCTCGTTCTACCGCGACCACGGCGTCGACCTCAACGCCGTCCCGTTCTGGACGCTGGAGTGGTGCACCACCGACGAGTACACCACCGTCGAGAGCGAGGACCCGCTGCGCGTGGCGGTCACCGTCCCGCAGGACGACGAGGAACTGCGGGTGGTCTGCGACCGGGGCCTCAACGTCCTCGAGACCGAGCGCCGGTCGCGGGAGTCCTGAGGACCGGCTGCCCGCCGGCCGAGGTTCGTGTCACGAGACGAGCAGAAGCTGGCTCCGGTAAGCCGGCCAACAGAAATGTCCTTCAGATAACATATTTCACGCGTGGGGGCCTCGTCCTAGCCGTGATGACGACGATATTCCCCGACCGCCGCTCGCCCGTCCGGCTCCCGACCGGTCCCGCCCGCGACCTCCTGGGACTGGCGCTGGCCGCCATCGCCGTCGTCGGCCTGGCACTGGCCGCCACCGCCGCCGGCGGCGGCTGGCTGGTCGCACTGCTGGCGCTGACCGCCCTGTCGTTCGTGGCCGTCGCGGCGCTGCCCGTGGCCGTCGTGACCCTGGTCGTCGGGTGGCTCGAGGCCTAGGGCAAGGCGAACTCGATGGCGGCGCCCTGGCCGAACCCGACGCACTCGGTGGCCAGGCCCCGCTCGGCGCCCCGGCGGTTCATCTCGTGGATCAGCGTCACCGGCAGCCGCGCGCCCGTCGCGCCCAGCGGGTGGCCCAGCGCGATGGCGCCGCCGTTGACGTTGTAGCGCTCGTCGTCGAAGCCCAGCTCGTGCTGGCAGTACAGGCACTGCGAGGCGAAGGCCTCGTTGAGCTCGACCAGGTCGTAGTCGTCGGCGGTGGTGCCCGAGCGCTCGAACAGCCGCTCGCAGGCCGGCACGGGACCGATGCCCATGACCTCGGGGTCGACGCCGGCCACGCTGTTGTTGCCCACCTCGGCCATGACCTCGAGCCCGTGGTCGTCGGCGAACGCCCGGGAGGTCACCATCAGCGCCGCGGCGCCGTCGGTGATCTGGGAGGCGTTGCCCGGCGTGACGGTCCCGTCGGCCTTGAAGACGGTCGGCAGCTCCGCCAGCTTCTCGGCGGTGGTGCCGGGCCGGATGCCCTCGTCCTGCTGGACCGTGACCGCCTCGCCCTCGTCGTCGTGGCCCTGGACGGGGACGATCTCCTCGGCGAAGCGGCCCTCCTCGGTGGCCGCCGTCGCGCGCTGCTGGGAGCGGGCGGCGTACTCGTCCTGTTCCTCGCGGGTGACGCCGTACCGCTCGGCGACCTCCTCGGCGGTCATCCCCATGTCGAGCTTGGCGACGTTGTAGTGGTCGTTCATCCGCGGGTGGACGTTGGCGGTGTTGGCGCCCATCTGCACCCGCGACATCGACTCGACGCCGCCGGCGACGACGCAGTCGCGCTGGCCGGCCCGGACGGCGTCGCTGGCGGAGATGACCGCCTGCGCCGAGGAGGCACACCACCGGTTGATGGTGGTCGCCGGCACCTCCTCGCCGAGGTCCGACAGCAGCGCGATGACCCGCGCCAGGTTGTTGCCCTGCTCGTCGCGCTGCTGGGCACACCCCCACATCAGGTCGTCGACGGCGTCGCTGTCGACCCCGGTCTCGGCCAGCAGCTCGTCTATCAGCGGGATGGAGAGGTCCTCACTGCGGACGTCGGCGAAGACGCCATCCTCCTTCCCGAACGGTGACCGGTTCGCCGCGACCACGACCGGCGTGGTGTCGCTCATGCGTGCTCCCTTGTCGGCGCTCCCCTGTTAAACGTACCAGTTTCCGGCGTATATCCTGTTAACTCCGGCTGGGCTGGGATTTCCGTGCGTAAGGCGCCGGTCGGGGCGGTGGACGGCGTGGTCCGGCGCTCGGTGGTCGGCCGCGGGGCTCGAATGCCGGCGTTCGTGACGGTCCGGGTGTGTTCTCCTGGAACGTCGGACCGCCGACCGGCAACTCGTGGTAGACCTCGGGTCCCGCCAGAAAGTCCCCCGGTCGACCGCTAGGATTTCGCGTGACCGCGACCGCTGACCGCCACTCGTGCTTGAACCTAGGACACCGCCGGAAAGCCCCCGC
>CAYWNQ010000048.1:0-11896 GCA_964459695.1 uncultured Halobacteriales archaeon
GGCCGCGGCCGGCGTCCACGACAGGTCGACCGACCGGGACCCACCGGGCGGCAGCGAGACTGTGGTCTCGTCGACGGTCGCGTTACCGACGGCGAACCGGACGACGGTGCTGCCGGCGGCCCCACCGTCGTTGACCACGCGGACCCGTGCCGTCAGCGTCTCGCCCGGGACCAGCGTAGGCGGCGCGTCGCGGGTGGCGGTGCGGTACGGGCCGTCGACGCGGTAGCCCCGGACCGTCGTGGCGAACGTCGCGACGCCGCCGAAGGCCGCGGCGTGGGCAGTACGGTTCCAGACCCCCGGGGCGGCGGCGGTCTCGACGTACTCCCGTGCGAAGGCCGCGACCTCGTCGTCGCCGGCGGCGGCGACCGCGTCGAGGACCTCCCCGCCGGTCACCCGGTCGGGGTCGTCGTTCAGTCGGGCGAGGACGCCGTCGAGGCTGGCGTCGCCGGCGCGTCGAATCCGGTGGTCGACCGCGCCGGCGACCAGCGCGCCCTTCCAGTAGTCGGCCGGCCCGCTCCACGTCGCCGGGTCGGCGAGCACCGCGTCGCCGTACGGCGGGTCGCCGCCGCGGGCGAGGTGGCCCCGGAAGCGCTCGAAGCCGATGTGGCCCTGCCGGAGGCTCTCCAGCGCCGCGTAGTACTCGGCGAACCCCTCGACGGTCCAGCGGGCCGCCGGCGTCGGGACGTACTCCTGGCGGGTGTGGACGTACTCGTGGACCCAGACGTTCTGGGGGTCGTCGAGCCGCTGGACGTCCCGGACCCACGCGTCGCGCTGGCCGACCTGGAGGCCGGTGGTGCCCCAGCCGACGGTGGTCGGGGCGGCCACGAGCAGCACCGCGTCGTCGCGGGCGCCGACATCGAGGTGCTCCGCCGCCGTGGCGACCGACGACAGCACCGCCGACGGGCTGGCCGCCATGTCGGACCGCCGCGGGACGACCAGCCGGAGGCGCTGGCCCGCGGCACGGCGCTCGTGGATCTCGTGGGGGCCGAGGTAGGCCAGGTGCGTCCCCGCCACGCCGCCCTCGGCGGCGAGCCGGCGGACGACCCTCGGGCGGGGGCCGGTCCCGGCGTACTCGAGGCTGACCGGTGGCCGTCGGACGATGGCCCATGGACCGGGGTCGGCGTAGAGGTAGCCCGACCGGTCGCCGCCCTCGCCACCGGTGACGGTCTCGTTGGCGGCCACGTCGGCGGTGATCGTCGGCCGGTCGGTGCTGCCGTCCCACTCGTAGGCGCCCTCGCCGGTCCGGGCGAAGCCGTCGGTCGAGCGCACGGTGGCCCCGGCGGGCAGCTGCGCCGTCAGCCGCTCCACCCGGTCGGGGACGCCGAACGAGACGGCGGCCCGCACCTCGCCGGGCCGGTCGGGCGTCAGCGACAGGGTGACGTTGACGAACAGCCGGTCGGGGGCGGCGGTGGTCGCGTTGTCGGCCCCGGCGTCGCCGTGCGGGACGCCGGCGGTGACGCGCCCGTCAGCCGGGCCGCCGGTCGCAGCCGGCACGGCGGCCACCACGAGGGCCACGGCGACGGCGCCGAGGAGGACACGGCGGACGCGCCCGGCGCCGGCGCGCATCTCAGTCGCCGGCGCTGGCGGTGGCCAGGGGCTCGATGGCCACCTCGACGTCGACGCCCTCGACGGTCCAGGTCCGCCGGTGGCCGTCCTCGACGGCCCCGAACTCGGCGGCCCGGACCTCCTCGGCCACCAGCTCCCGGCGCCGGTCGACGAGGTCGGCGACCCTCTCGTCGGCCACGTCGAGCTCGACCCGGATCTCCTCCTCGACGTCGAGCGCGAGCTCCTTGCGCATCTCCTGGACCCGCCGGACCACCTCGCGGGCGTAGCCCTCGCTCTCGATGTCCTCGGTGAGGCCGGTGTCGACGTAGACGACGCCCCGCTCGTCGCCCTCGACGTCGAAGGGGACGCCCTCGACGCCCTCGGGGGGCTCGACCACGAACTCGACCATCTCGGCGGTCAGGGCCGACGGGTCCTCGAGCACGTCCTCGACGGCCTCCCGGAGCGCCGCGAGGGTGGGCCGGTCGACGCGGGCCTCGTTCAGTGCCGCCATCACCTCGCCGGCGTCCTCGCCGAACGCCGGCCCGAGCACCGACATGTCGGCCTCGGCGCTGTAGTCCAGCTCCGCCCAGGCGTCGTCGGGGTCGAGCACCCGCACCTCGCGGGCGTTGAGGCGGTCGGCCAGCAGGTCGGCGTGCTCGCGGGCCGCCGTCGCCGCGGCCGGCCGGTCCGGCGCGACGACGACGCGCTCGACCGGCCACCGAAGCGAGCGCTCGGCGCGCTGGCGGGCGTTCTTGCCGGCCTCCTCGACGGCCCGGACCAGCTCGACGGCGTCCTCGAGGCCGGGGTCCCGCAGGCCGGGGTCGGCCTCGGGCCAGTCGCACATGTGGACCGTGGGGTGGCCGGCGTCGCCCGTGAGCGTGCCGTACAGCTCCTCGGCGGCGAACGGCGCGAACGGCGCCATCGTGGCCACGACCTCCCTCAGCACCCGGTAGGTCGTCGCGTAGGCGGCGCGCTTGGAGGCCGAGTCGCCCTCCGCCCACATCCGCTCGCGGACGGCCTGGACGTAGAACCGCGAGACGTCCTCGACCACGAACGCGAGCAGCGCCTCGAGCCCGCGGTCCTGGCGGCGGTCGTCCCACGCCTCGGCAAGGTCGGCCTCGACGGCCTGGAGCCGCGACAGCACCCACCGGTCGACGGTCTCGAGCTCGCAGTCGGCGAGGTCGACGGCGTCGGGGTCGAAGCCGTCCAGCCGCATGTACGGCAGCGGGAACCGGACGACGTTCCAGAGGATGTTGAGCCGGCGGGCCATCTCTGCGGTCTCCTCCCAGGAGAACCGCATGTCGTCGCCCTGGGGCGTCTGGGCCAGGAGGAACAGCCGCATCGGGTCGACGCCGTGCTCGTCGACGACCTCCTTCGGGTCGACTTGGATGCCCCGGGACTTGCTCATCGCCCGGCCGTCGGGCATCAGCGCGTGGCCGTGCATCAGCACCTCCTCGTAGGGCACCTCCCCGAGCGCCGCCGTGCCCATGCCCAGCTGGGACCAGAACCAGCCGCGGGTCTGGTCGTGGGCCTCCATGATGAGGTCGGCGGGCCACAGCGTCTCGAACTGGTCGACCTCGTCGGGATAGCCCAGCGTCCCCCACGAGGCCACCGAGGAGTCGAGCCACACGTCGAACACGTCCGGCACGCGGGTGTAGGTCGTGCCGTCCTCGGTGATGGTGAGGTCGTCGACGGTGGGGCGGTGGAGGTCGACCGCCTCGGGGTCGACGTCCTGGTCGACCCGCAGCGCCAGCTCCTCGCGGCTGCCGATCACGACGGCGTCGTCCATGTCGCCGTCCCAGTCGTCGGGGGTCCAGATCGGGATCGGGATGCCCCAGTAGCGCTGCCGGGAGACGTTCCAGTCGGGGCTCTCCTCGACGAAGTTGCGGAACCGCTCGTCGCGGGCCTCGGCGGGGTACCACTCGCTGTCGTCGATGTTGGCGAGCAGTTCGTCCTTGATCTCGGTCACGTTGATGAACCACTGGTCGGTGGCCAGGAACACGATGTCGGTGTCACACCGCCAGCACTGGCCGTAGTCGTGGACGTAGGTCTCCTCGGCCAGCAGCAGGCCCCTCTCGTCGAGGTCGGCGACGATATCGTCGTTGGCGTCCCGGACGAACTGGCCGGCGTAGGCACCCGCGCGCTCGTCGTAGACGCCGTCGCTGCCGACCGGGCAGAACACCTCCAGGCCCAGTTCCTGGCCCCGCTCGAAGTCCTCCTGGCCGTGGCCCGGCGCCGAGTGGACCAGCCCGGTCCGGTCGACCTCGACGTAGTCGGCGTGGTACACCTCGAAGGTCCCGGGGCCGTCGGGGTGGTCGACCCGGTCGGCCAGCGGGTGCTCGTACTCCCAGCCGACCATCTCGGCGCCGGTCAGCTCCGCGAGCACCTCGTAGTCCTCGTAGCGGCCCTTCTTCAGCGTCTCCTCGACGACGCCCTCGGCGACGTAGAGGTCCTCGGTCTCGCCGTCCTCGTCTCGCGGCTCCTCTCCGTCACCGCTCGACCCCGCCGAGGCGCTCCGCGCCTCGCGCTTGGCGCGCACCTTCAGGTAGGTCACGTCCTCGTCGACGGCGACGAAGGTGTTGGCCGGGATGGTCCAGGGCGTCGTGGTCCAGACCACCAGCGACGCGTCCTCGCTGCTCGCGGGTCCGTCGTCCCCGCGGTCGGCCAGCGGGAACTTCACGTAGATGGAGGGGTCCTCGACCTCGTGGTACTCCACCTCGTTCTTCGCGATGGCGGTCTCACACCGGGGACACTGGGTGATCGAGCGCTTGCCCTGCTCGACCAGCCCGCGGTCGTGGGCCCGCCGGAACCCCCACCACGCGGCCTCCATGTACTCCGGCGCGACCGTCCTGTAGGGGTCCGCCCAGTCCAGCCAGACGCCGAAGTCCTGGAAGTCGCGCTGGAGCCCCTCGAGCTGGTCCTCGGCGAACGCCTTGCACTCCTCGATGAACGGCTCCATGCCGAACTCCTCGATGTCCTTCTTGTTCTCGAACCCCAGCTCCTCCTCGACGCGGGTCTCGATGGGGAGGCCGTGCATGTCGAAGCCCGGCCGGTCGTAGACGTCGTAGCCGCACATCCGGTGGTACCGGACGTAGGCGTCCTTCAGCACCTTGTTCCAGGTCGTGCCCATGTGGGCCGCGCCGCTGGTGTAGGGCGGCCCGTCGAGGAAGTAGAAGTCCTCGCCGTCGCTGCGGTGCGCCCGGGTCCGCTCGTGGGCGTCGACGTCGTCCCAGTACGCGGCGACGCGGTCCTCCACCGCGTCGGGGTCGTACTGGTCGTCGACGGCCTCGAACCTGCTCATGTGGAGGACCTGGTGCGCCCGGCACTAAAGGGGAACCGGTTGTGCAGGCGGGCGCCCGGTGGGGCCGCCGGCTGGTCGGCAGCGTTATCACCGCACCGGCCGGAGGCCCCGTCCATGCTCTCTCGGGAGAACGCGGTCGTCGCCGCGTTCATCGTCCTGGCGCTGCTCGTCCTGTACGGCCTCCTGGAGTCCCGCGACCCGCCGGCCTGGGTGAACGCGGCGGTCGTGCTCGGCGTCGGCGTCGTCGCGCCGCTGGTGGTCAACGGCTACCTCGACCGGCGCGAGGCGTGAACGCGGTCCGGCCGTCACCGCATCGCCGCGGCCCGGGGCAGCACCTGGTCGCGGGCCAGGTGGAGGCCGGCGGCCAGCCCGACGAGGCCGACGAACGCCAGCCACGCCCCAAGCGTGGCGTCGCCGCCCCCGAGCAGGTCCCGGAGGCCGGCGGTCTCGAGGACCGCCCCGGCGACGGTCAGGGCGACGCTGGCGAGGGCGTAGCCGAGCACGGCGAGCAGTTCGGCGCCGGAGTCGACGAGGACGTCGCGCACGGGTCACCTCTTCCGTCGGTGGGCATGAGGGTTTCGAGTCGTGCTTCGGGCTCGGTCGGCTCGTTCCTCGACCTGGTGCTCGAGCTCCGGCGGTGTCCGACGCTTTCCACCACCGTCGTGCCGCGGATGCACCCCTCCTACCGGGAGGTCTGGCTCGCGCGGCTCGGGTACGACCGCGAGAGCTACGTCGCGGCAGTCCGCGAGGCGCTCCCGTAGCCGTCGCTGGAACTTTGGTCGTGCCCGTGCGATGGTGTGGCATGTTCGACGACGAGACCCTGGCGGCGGTGTCCGACCAGCTCGAGCGGGCGGCGGGCCACGACCTCTACGACGCGGTCGGTCCCGTCGAGTCGTGGGACGCGTTCCGGGAGCTGCCGTTCCTGACCGGCGAGGACCTCGCTGCAGACTTCGAGGCCCACCCGCCGGATGGCTCGCTCCACGAGCCGTCGGCGATGATGTGCTTCACGCCGCTGGGCGACGACCTCGCGCCGGTGTTCGACACCGCGAGGGACCTGGAGTGGCAGGAGCAGGCCCACGCCCGGGCGTTCGAGCGGGCCGGCGTCGAGCCCGGCGACCGGGTGGTCAACACCTTCGGCTACCACACGTTCGGCACCGGCCTCGTCCTCCAGCGCGGCCTAGAGGCGCTGGGCGCCGAGGTGGTCCCGTCGGGGCCGGGCGACTCCGAGGCGACGGCGGCCACCCTCGAGACCTACGACGTCGACGTGCTGGTCGGCAACCCCAGCTTCGCCCTGAAGGTCGCCGACCAGGGCGCCACCGTCGACACGTTCGTCGGCGGCGGCGAGCCGTTCACCTCCGTGCCGGGGCTGCGGGCCGACGTCAAGGACGCCCTGGACGCCGACGTCGCCGTCGACTACTTCGGCAGCCGCCAGATCCTCCCCGTCGCCGTCGAGACCACCGGCGAGGACGGCCTGGTCGTCTGCGACGACTACGCCCTCGTGGAGGTGGTCGACCCCGACACCGGCGACCTGGTGCCGTTCGGCGAGCGCGGCGAGCTGGTGGTGACCCACCTCCGGAAGGAGGCCTGTCCCCTCGTGCGCTACCGCACCGGCGACCTCGCGGCGTGGGAGGAGCGCGGCGGCGAGGTGGTGCTGCCCGGCGGCGTCATCGGGCGCACCGACGACCGGCTGAAGGTCAAGGGCGTGAAGCTCTACCCCGAGTCGCTCGGTACCGTGCTGGCGGGCTTCCCGGACCTCACCGGCGAGTACCGCCTGGAGGTCACGCGTCCCGAGTCGACCGACCACATCCGGCTGGTGGTCGAGGGCGAGGCCGACCGCGAGGCGCTGGCCGCGGCGGTGAAGGACCGGCTGCTGGTGGCGCCCGACGAGCTCGAGCTGGTCGCGACGCTGGACGATGGGGGCGTGGTGGACGAGCGGTACTAGCGGAGGGCGAGGACCTGGCCCGCGGGCGAGGCCACGAACACCGTCCCGTCCACCGGTGCCAGCTGCGCCGGCGTGGCCGGCAGGTCGACACGCCACCGGGTCTCGCCGGTCAGCGAGAGCGCCACGAGCCCCAGCGTGTCGAGCCCCACCAGCACCGTCCCGCCGGCGACGGCGAGGTCGGTCACCCCGGCGGCGAACTCCACCTCCCAGTCCAGGCCGCCGTCGCCGAGCCGTCGTGCCGCCACGCGACTCCCGGTCGTCCCACCGCGACTGACGGCGGCGACGCACCGTCCGTCGGCGACCGCGAGCGGGCCGACCGCCACGTTTCCGCCCGACGGCTCGACGGCCCGCCAGTCCACGGTCCCGCCCGGGTCGAGCCGCGTCCAGCCCGGCCCGCCGGCGTCGGCCCGTTCGGTGGTGCTCCGGAAGCCACAGACTAGTCCCCCGCCGTCGGCTGCCACCGCGCGACCGGGCCCGTCGTGGTCGACCCGCCACGCGAGTCCCGGCCGCGACCCGGTGGGCACGTCGGCCACGCGGCGCTGCCGGTAGTGCCCGGCGTCCCCGTCCGCTTGTCCGGAGACCGCGGCGACCCGGCCCTCCAGGACCACGGGGACCGCCTCGCCGAACCGGTCGTCGATCCAGCGGCGCCCGTCGCCGCCCGGGCCGAACGCAGCCACTCCCGCCTCGCCGCCGAACAGCACCACGTCCGGGGTCGCCAGGAGGCGCTCGCCCTCGCTCCGGGTGGACCTGTCCCACCGGCGCTCGCCCGTCCCCGCCCCGAGGGCCCGCAGCCGCGGCCCGTCCCCGCGCGCGTCGCGCGGCCCGACGTAGAGCGCGTCGCCCGACAGCGCCAGCGAACCGCCCACGTCGGCGTCCCACCGCCGCTGGCCGCCGCTCCGCCCGAACGCCACCGTCCCGCCGGTGCGGCTGGCGTACACCCGGTCACCGTCGGCGACGAGAGCCGGCGGGCCGCCGGTCCCGACCGGGCCGGACCGCCAGTCGGCCGACGGCTCGGCCGGCGGGCTCGCCGCCACGTTGGCGGCGGTGTTGCCCGCGTCGTACCGGCCGAGCGGCCACGCGTCGGCGCCGGGAGAGGGGGTGGCGATACGCCCCAGCCTGACCCGCGTCGAGAGTCCGATGCCGACGCCGAGGGCGCCGACCCCGGCGCCTCCGGCCAGCAGCGCCCGTCTGGAGAGCATGGGACCCGCCGAGGACTAAGGGGGGAAAGGTCTTTTGGTCGCGCTCACCCCGCCATCGTCAGCCCACCCGAGACCGACAGCACCTGGCCGGTGACGAACCCGGCGTCGTCGCTCGCGAGGAACGCCACCGCCCCCGCGACGTCCTCGGGCTCGGTCATCCGGCCCAGCGGCGTCTGCTGCTCCATCGACGACAGGATGGTCTCCGCCAGGTCGGACTCCTCGCGCATCGCCCGGGTCATCGGCGTGTCGGCGGGGCCGGGACAGACCACGTTGCAGGTGACGCCGTCGCGGGCCAGCTCCCGGGCCAGCGTCTTGGTGAACGCGACGACGCCGCCCTTCGTGCCGGCGTAGACCGCCTCGCCCGACGACCCGACGCGGGCGGCGTCCGAGGAGACGGCGACGATGGTGCCGCCGCCCTGCTCGGCCATGACCTCGCCGGCGGCCCTGGCGCAGTTGAGCTGCCCCCGGAGGTTGACGTCGATGATGCGGTCCCACCGGTCGGGGTCCTGGTCGAGAAACCACTCGATGCGGTCCCAGCCGGCGTTGTTGACGAGCACGTCCAGGCCGGCCCGGTCGACGGTCTCGGCGACCATCGCCTCGACCGCCTCGAGGTCGGTCACGTCGGCCACCACCGGGAACGCCTCCCCGCCCGCCGCCTCGACGGCGGCGACGGTGTCGTCGGCCCGGTCGGCGTCGACGTCGTTGACCGCGACCGTCGCGCCCTCCTCGGCCAGCCGCGTCGCGATGGCGCTGCCGAAGCCGCCGCCGGCACCGGTGACCAGCGCCGTGCTGTCGTCGAGTCCACGCATGGGCCGGCCGTCGGGGGCCACGACTATATCCGTGTGGGTCCTCACCCCGGGTCGTGACCTACGAGACCATCGAGGCCGGGAGACACCCCGACGACGACCGCATCGAGCGCGTGGCGCTGGCCCGCCCGGATGCGGGCAACCTCGTCACCCGCCGGCTGCTCGACGAGCTGACCGACGCCGTCGTCGCCGCCGACCGGGACGACGAGGTGCGCGGCGTGCTGCTCACCTCGACCGAGGAGCCGTTCTGCTCGGGGGCCTCCCTCGAGGAGCTGGCCGAGCTGCCCTGGGAGGAGGGCGCCCGGTGGATGACGGCCTACTTCGACACGCTGGACCTGCTGCGCGACACCGGCAAGCCCGTCGTCGCCGGCGTCGAGGGCACCTGCGTCGCCGGCGGCAACGAGCTCGTCTCGGCGTGCGACGTGATCGTGGCCGGCGAGTCCGCGCGGTTCGGCCAGCCGGAGGTCGGCGTCGGCTCGACGGCGGCGGGCGGCGGCGTCCAGCTGCTGCCGCTGATGGTCGGCGAGAAGCGCGCCCGGGACCTCCTGCTCACCGGCCGGCTGCTCGACGCCGAGGAGGCCAAGGCGATGGGCCTCATCACCCGGACCGCTCCCGACGGCGCCGCCGCCGAGCGCGCCCGCGAGCTGCTCACCACCATCGCCGACGAGAAGAGCCCGCAGGCCTACCGCACCATCAAGGCGGTGCTCAAGCCCTGGACGAACTTCGCCCTGCTGGGCCAGGAGATGGCCAGGGACCTCACGGCGAAGACGTGGGACAGCGAGGAGTTCCGCGAGCGGGCCGACGCCTTCCTCGCCCGCGAGGAGCAGCGCCCGCGGCGGTTCCACGGCACCCGGCCCCGCCCGCCGGACGCCCGGGACGACGACGTCGGCTGACTGCCCCGCCGACCGGGACCACGGTGAATCTTTAACCAGCCGTCGGCCGAAGCTCCGCCATGGGAGTTGTCGATTACCACACCGACGACGGCACGGCCTACGTCACGCTGAACCGCCCCGAGGTCAACAACGCCCTCAGCCGCGAGGTGTTCGACCGGCTCGACGAGGTACTGACGGACTTCAAGGCCGACGACGACGCTGACGTCGCCATCCTCCACGGCGCCGGCGGCAACTTCTCGGCGGGGTTCGACCTCGGCGACGAGATCGCGGCGTTGGAGGAGTACGACGAGGAGGAGATCCGGCGCAAGAACGTCGACCAGTCGGTCGGCGGGCTGGTGCGCGGCAAGCGCATCTACAAGCCCATCGTCGCCGCCGTGGAGGGCTGGTGCCTGGCCGGCGGCTTCGAGACCGCGCTGGCGTGTGACCTCCGGGTCGCCGCCGCGGACGCGAAGTTCGGCCTCTACCACGTCCGGGAGGGGATGCCCAACGGCGACGGCGGCTCGGTCCGGCTGCCGCTGATCGCCGGCCTCGGCAACGCCATGGAGCTGTCGCTGACCGGCAAGCACGTCACCGCCGAGACCGCCGCGGAGATGGGCATCGTCAACCGGGTCTGCCCGGAGGGCGAGGCGCTGGCCCACGCCGAGAAGTACGCCGAGCTCATCGGCCGGCTCCCCCAGGAGGGCGTCCGCGCCCAGAAGGAGACCATCCTCGAGACGGCGGCGGGGGGCAACCTCGCCCAGATGCTCCAGTACGAGGGCGTGCTGATGTACAACGGCTCGGTGATGGACGTCGTCACCGACCTGGCCCAGCAGTTCGTCGACGGCGACCTGGACCACGACAAGGCCGACCGTTTCGAGTCACTGGAGGAGGCCTTCGCCGACGTCGGGGGCGAGCGATGAGCGACAACGTCACCTACGAGCGCCGGGGCGACGTGGCGGTCATCACCATCGACCGCCACGAGCGCCGCAACGCCATCGACCACGCGACCGGCGACGAGCTGTACGACGCCCTGACGCGGTTCGACGACGACGGGGCGGTCGACGTCGCCGTCCTCACGGGTGCGGACGGCGTCTTCTGCGCCGGCGCCGACCTGAAGGAGATCGCCGACGGCGGCTCGCTCGAGGGCCGCGAGACCGGGTTCATGGGCTACTCCCACGCCGAACTCGACAAGCCCGTCGTCGCCGCCATCGAGGGCTACGCGCTGGCCGGCGGCCTGGAGCTGGCGGCGTTCTGCGACGTCCGCATCGCCGCCGAGGACGCCACCTTCGGCTGCTACGAGCGCCGGTGGGGCATCCCGCTGCTCGACGGCGGCACCCAGCGCCTGCCCCACATCGTCGGCCTCGGGCGCGCCCTGGAGATGATCCACACCGGGCGCACCGTCGAGGCCGACGAGGCGCTGGACTGGGGGCTGGTCAACCGGCTGGTCCCGCCCGGCGAGGCCCTGGCGGCCGCCGTCGAGATGGCCCGCGGCATCGCGTCGTTCCCCCAGCAGACCGTCCGGACCGACCGGCGCGCGGTGTTCGATGGCCTGGGCGAGTCGCTGGAGCGTGGCCTGGCCATCGAGTCCTGGCACGGCACCCACGCGATGGAGACCGCCCGCGAGGGCGCCCGCCGGTTCGCCGAGGGGGCGGGGCGCGGCGGCGCGGGGACCTACGAGGAGGTCGTCGACCGCGAGGACGTGTAGGGGACTCGCTCGGGTGGGTCGTTGGTGGAGGGGTCGCGCCTGTGACGGCCTCTCCTGCAGGTTCCCGCAGTACCGAAGGGAATCCGCTCCCGCGACCGCCCGCCGACCGCCAGTCGTGCTCGACCGCAGGACACCGCCGGAAAGCCCCCGCCCGCTCTCTCACCGCAGCCGCCCCGCCGACCGCCACTCGTGCTTGACCCGAGGATACCGCCAGAAAGCCCCCGCCCGCTCGACCCGTTGCAGCTCGCTGCGCTCCTCGGTCGCTTCGCTCCCTGCGGTGCTTGCGTCGCTTCGCGGGGTCGAGCGGGCGGCCCCTTTCATTCCCGCCCATGTCGGCTGACTGGCCAGCCGACGGGCCGGGAGCGGCGCTCGGGCCGCGACCCGGGGAAGGGCAGGCCTGCGGTGGGGTGGAATTGAAAGGGGCGAGGCGTGCGTGGCGGCTTCGCCGCCACGTTTGAGGTTGCCGGCACCGCCGGCAACCCGGACGAAGGCCGGCGACGCAAGCACTGGAGCGAACGAAGTGAGC